>DAOVRZ010000127.1:0-14770 GCA_030627905.1 Halanaerobiales bacterium | reverse complement strand
ATACATCAAAGGGGACCTTTTTGGAAACCTTTGATGTATTTTTTTTGAGTGGAAAAGGGTAAAATTTTAAGATTATTATTTACTGACAGAGTTTTTATCCTAAAATCGGGGGTTTACTGTCAAAAAGCATGTCTCTTAACATTATATATCTTTGATTCGCCTGGTTCCAGCACATAGTTACTAATAGCTGTTGTAAACATTTTATCTTTACTCCAACTCCAGAGCTCGTGGTTTTTGTAAGATAGGGTGAGATCGTAAACCTGACTGGAACGCAAAGGGATTTTTAAAATGAAACGGGTCTTGTTCCAAACACAGTTAATCTCTTTATCATTTTCGTCAAAGTTTTAGGAGGTTCAGTGTTTGATAATTTTGTTTTTGAGTTTCTAAATATCCTTCTCATGTGGTATAATGATAAGATAAAGTTAATTTTTTTCAAACTATATGTGATGGGGGATGTTAAGTTGAAAAATAAGAAAATTATTCCTTACGGAGTTAGTGATTACATAAAAATGAGATCAAAGAATTACTTATATATAGATAAAACTAAGTATATAGAAATATTGGAGAACTATGGAGAGGATTATATTTTTTTCTTAAGACCCAGAAGATTTGGAAAAAGTCTCTTTCTATCAATGTTACAGAGTTATTATGATATAAACAATAAAACTCAATTTGAGCAACTTTTTAGCGGTTTATATATCGGAGAAAATCCCACTCCAGATGCTAATAGTTACTACATTTTGAAATTTAACTTTTCTGGACTTAATACTTCCACTCAAGAAATATTGATTTCTGAATTTAGTTCAATTGTTCTTGAAGCTTTGATTAAATTTTGTGAAACATATAACCTGGACTTTGAATATACAAAGGAAGGTTTGCCTTCTGTAGTATTGAGATCGTTCTTAAGTAGAGTAGAATCAAAAATTAGTGGAAAAATTTATGTCTTGATAGATGAATATGATCATTTTGCCAATGAATTATTGAGTTTTCAGACTGAAGTTTTTGAGGAAACGATAAGCAAAACAGGTTTTGTTCGTAAATGGTATGAAGTTTTAAAGAACGGAACCGCTACAGGGATTGTAGATAGGATATTTGTTACAGGAGTAAGTCCGATTACTTTAGATAGCCTTACCAGTGGATTTAATATAGCATCAAATCTAACCCGTGATTCCAATCTTAATGAGATGATGGGATTTACAGAGACAGAAGTTTTATCACTATTAGAAGATATTGTAGATATGACTGATGTAAAGCAATTATTGCCAGAATTAAAAAATTACTATAATGGCTATTTATTTAATGAGGATGCAGAGGAAAGAGTATTTAATAGTGACATGATTTTGTATTATCTAAATACTTATCGAAAGACAGGAAAACCACCAAAAGACTTGGTTGATAGTAATATATCCAGTGACTATTCAAAAATGCAGAAACTTTTTACACTGAAGAATAGGGAGAGAAATTTTAAAATATTAGAGAGCATTTTAAAAGACGAACCTCAAGTTACAGCTATTACTAGAGAATTTAGTCTGGCAAAAGAATTTACATCAGGTGATTTTCTTTCATTACTATTTTATTTAGGATTTTTGACTATTGAAAAAGGTATTTTAAACAGAGTAAAACTAAAAATGCCAAACTATGTAATCAAAGAGCTATATTTCGATTTCTTTGCACAAATAATTAAAGAACAAATGAGACAGGAATTAGATATAACGGAGTTAGCAAATAGTATAGAAAGAATAGCATTAGATGGAAATATTGATGACTTTGTTGGTTTATTAGAAAAAACATTAGGAGATTTATCTAATAGGGATTATATCAATTTTGATGAAAAATATGTTAAGCTACTTTTTGTAACATATTTGATGTTAAGTAAACTATATTATGTAAAAAGCGAATATGAAGTTAAAAATGGCTATATTGATATCGCTTTTTTTAAACGTATGGGTATAGAAGATATATATGAAGGCTTGATAGAACTGAAATACATCAAGAAAAGTGATTATGACAAAAAAGGTGATACTCTGATTCAAGAAAAAATTGAGGAAGGAAAAAACCAGCTTTTAGCTTACTCTAAGGCAAAAGAATTAAAGGAAAAGAAAAAGCTTATGAAATGGGTATTGGTATTTGTCGGTGAGAAATGTGTTGAAAAAGTTTTGGTTTAGTAAGGGAATTTTGATATGTCAGGGATGGAGTAATTTTATGCATTAAAAATCAATTTATTTGGGAATATTAATCAATCAAAAAAAGGCCTCCATTTGGAGGCCTTTCCTAGTACTATTCTAGTTAGTAACATAGAAGTAAGTAGTATCAGAATTTACTTCTGGCTTGGCAGCAAAGGAACCAACTAGCTGATACTGTGCAGGGGTCAGAATCAAATCTTTTGGCAAGGTAATGTTATATATCTTTGATTCGCCTGGCTCCAGCATATAGTTACTAATAGCTGTTAGAAACATTTTATCTTTACTCCAACTCCAGAGTTCGTGGTTTTTATAAGATAAGGTGAGATCGTAAACCTGACTGGAACGCAATGGGATTTTTAAAGTTTGCATACTGGTGTTTTTAATAATCAGTGTTACTACAATTTGATCACCAAAATCATAACTTTCCATATTGGTATAGAGATAAACTTTAACTGAATTTTGGAAACTAATAGGTCTAACTATAATTATTGGTGTTGGATTTCTCCAGTTAAAATCAATTTTAAGCAAATCTTCAAAGAAATCTATTGGAACCATAATATGACCATTGATTTTAAAGATGGGATTTTCTAAAACTTCACGTTTGCCTTTAACTTCTACAATGCGGCTACCAAGTTTTAAAAGGAATCTGGTTTTGTTCCAAACACAGTGAATCTCTTTATCATCTTCGTCAAAGTTTAAGGAGATTCCATAGTATTCAGCAATTTCTTGTAAAGGTAAGTAGTTCATCTCTGCATTGTTGGATGGGGAGAGGTTAAAATCTACTCCTACCTCATCGACATAGACATCACGATAAGCCAGAGCATGTGCTGATAAGATAAAAACTAAAGACAGTAAAGCTAGTAAAAAGATTTTTGTTTTTTTCATAAGTAGACACGTCCTTTCGGAAATTTAATATTGATATAAATTTAAGTAGACTTGCTCCATTTCGCCAGATTCAATGTTAAGGTACTTTTCAGCAAAAAAGTCGCCATAAGAAAGTTTATCATCTGCATTACTATCGATCCAAGCGATTAGGTGTCTATAACCTGGTTCAACGGTTGCGAGTTTGAAATAATTTTCGTCATCTTTATTGTAAGTATAAGTGGATTCTTTTGGGTCATAAGTAAAGCCATTATACGATTCAGTGCCTAAGAAAACAAAGAGTCGGCCGTGTTCTAAATTTGTAACAGCTCTATATGCATCCACCAACCCTGTATCTCCTTCACCATAAGCTAATTGAAGGGAAGTGTTCCTTAAACGGCTACGAAGCTCAGATGGAGAGAGATAAGGTTCTTTAGCTAACATGAGAGCTGCCACACCTGCTACGTGAGCGCTGGCTAAAGAAGTACCCTGTGACCAATAGTCAGTCATGATCATATTTTGATTACCTATTGGATATACATCATAATCCCCGCCGGGTGCGTAAATATCTACACCTCGATTTGTATAAGAAGCTGGTTGCAAAGTAGGCCCAACGGCACCGACTGATAGGACTTTGCTATGGCTTGCGGGATAAGTTGGATAGCTGTCTCCATTGTTACCGGCAGCGCCTATGATGAGGACTCCTTCTTCTTCTGCAAATTTAATCATATCATCAATTGCTTCGCTATAGCTAGCCTGAATGGCTACACTTAAATTGATTACATCTACATCAGCATCATAAATTGCATATTCTAGACCACGCAAAAGTTCATCTGTTTTTCCATAATATCCGTCATTGATGGTGGATCTCAGAATCCGAATGGGTACTATGCTGACTGATTCATTGATTCCAGCGATTCCATAACTGTTGTTTGGGAGTGCACCGATGATTGAAGCGACTCTGGTTCCATGAGAATCCCAAAAAACGCTGGGATCACTATCGTTATCAACAAAGTCATATCCTGATGCCCAGTCGATGTTAGCATTTAGATCAGTTAAGCCACTTCTAATTCCTGTATCTAATACTGCTACCCTTACATTAGAATTACCCATTGTTACACTCCAAGCATTTTCGATATTAATTGCTTGGAGATTCCATTGGTAATTATAATAAGTATCATTACAATAAGCTTGAGTACGTAAATTTGCAGGTTCTGTAACGCTTAGGGGATAGACATAATAGTTAGGTTCTGCGTATTCTACATCAGGTCTATCTTTTAATTTTTTAATTGCTTCATCAGTATCACCTTTTGTTTTAAGAGTGACAATTTGGGCCTTTGAATCTTGTGCCAATATTTCTATATTCATTTCTGTAGATAATAATTGTATGGATTGTGGTTGATATGAATCTTTGAACTTTACGATAATTTCACCTTCTGCATAGGCTGGCCCCTCAATAGTAGGTAGTTCCACTGAAGTAGTACTCAATGGTTTGAGATTTGCGGTAGATGTAAGATATGTTGTTACAGTCCCATAAATAAGCGCCTTTTCTCTTTTTAATTCTACAGAACCCATCGAACGTCCTTCTTTAGGATAGACCCGAACAGTCATTTCTTTTTTTTCAAATCCTAACTCTGTACCATCAATATATACAGTAACATCTGTTGGATACTCAACATCAGGAAGTGAAATATGAAAGTTTCCTATTGAATTTGTTTCTGTGACTGATCCATTACAGGTAACTTTAATTCCTTGGATAGATTCACCATCTCGGTCATCAATGACTTTACCGTCAATTATTATTAAATCCGGAAAACATCCTGTAAGAAGAAAAACAAATCCAATTAAGCTAATTACAATTAATTTTTTTCTCATAAGCAATCACTCTCCATTTTTTTCAAAATTGGATAATCATATATGAAGGAATTCTGATGTGCCGTCAAGAATTCTTTTCTTATAGATAAAGACGTACATAAAGCAAAAAAGTTCCACTATGTAAAGAATAAAAATAATTTAACTTTCAAACTGTTAACCACCAAACCTATCACCGAAAGTTAAAAAATAACGAAATGGATGTGGGTAAATTGGATATAAAATTTTTGAAAAAATTAATCTTTTTACTTATTTTAATTATTCTTCTCATAGTGATGGTCACTCCGGCTTTCGCCAGTGAGACAGTGAAGGGGATGGGGGATTACGTCAAGTATTCTGTAGTTGATGACTCGATGATCTTTATTGGCAATGCTCAAATAATTACTGAAGAAGCTACGATTAAAGCTGATCAGATCATCGCTAGTCTAAATGATGGAGAAGTTATTGAAATTAAAGCTACAGGTCATGTGGAGATGAAGAAAGATAATGACACCTTTACAGGAACAGAGTTGACTTATCAGATTAAATCGAAAACCGGAATTCTATTAGAAGTCAGGGGCAATACGGAAATAAAAGATTCAGAGGAAAAGGCACATATTTATGGAAAAGAAGCCCATTATAAAGAAGATTTTATAGAGATATTAGGGGGGCACATTACAACTTGTGACTTAGATGAACCTCATTATCATTTTAAAGCTAAAAAGATCATTGTTTATCCAGGGGATAAAATCAAAGCATATCACTTAACTTTTTGGGAATTTAACGGGAAAATACCTTTGTTATACTGGCCTTATTATACGATGTCTTTAAAAGAAAAAGATCAGAAGTTTACCCCTAAAATTGGTTATAACTCAACTAAAGGTTGGTATATTAAAACAACCTATAACTATTTCTGGGATAATGGTCAATATGGAGAACTCTACGGAGATTATTTTCAAAAGGCTGGCCCGGCAGGTGGTTTTAAGCATTATTATGTTGACGAGGAGAAAAATACTGGATCAGTTTATTTATACTTACAAAAACAAGATGAGCAAGAAACATATCCTTATTTAATATTTCAACATTCTCAAAAGTACACTTGGGAAAATTTGTATTTTGATACTAACTCTGCAGTAAATCGTTATGGATACCGGGATACATTAAGCAGTGTTAATAATATTCGTTATACAAAAGGGAGAGATTATCTAAAGTTGTCAAGCAATTATTATTCTGCATATAACAATATAAGGGAGTTTGGAACGAATACATTGAAAAATAGCTTGAAACTTCGGTGGAATTTAGCGGGTGTTACTCTTCAAGGAGAATTATCAGATAATCGTTATTTTCATCAAACGACTAACGATTTATGGAAAGGATATATTAAAGCTAACAAGAACAAGCCTTTTTTCAGTTGGTCATGGTTAATCAAAAAGAAGGGATCTTCAAATCCAGACTATGAGATATATACATTGTCAGAATTAGAAGCTAAAATGAATTTTAGTAGATTAAAAACGGATTTAAAACCCTATATATCTCCTTTTAAGTATACAACTACAATGGGACGATTTATTGAGAACCGAACTGAAGTTGATGCATATAGATGGCAAAATAAGCTTGATTTTAGAAAAGAATTTAGATTGTTAAATCCTTTTAAATTGGTTTTGAGTAATTCAGGTTCAATCCGCTTATACTCAACATATGATTGGATTTGTGAATACAATCCGACTGTTGAGTTAAAGACTAGTAGGGTTTATGGAATAGCCGCTAGTGTGAAATACTCTTATAAAGATGGAGAAGGAGATAGTCCGTTTTATTTTGATCGCTATAGTAATCGTACTACACAAAAGGTAACAGGAAATATTAGCTACTCAAAGAATGGGTTAAATATAACTACCAGAACTGGATATAACCTGGAAACAGACAAATTTGATTCGCTTAGCAATTCTTTAAATTATCGTTGGGGTAAAAATAACAAATTCTCTTTATCTGTTCCTTTTGATTTAAATTATAAGAAATTTACAAACATAACAGGTTCAGCTACAATCAATGAAGATGATTTGACATTGAAGATGGCAGTAAAGGTGAATCCAACAAACTGGGATTTTTCAAAGATAGAATCAAAATTAAATTGGCAGATTAATGACGACTGGAAGTTAAATCTAGCTACATCCTTTGACCCAGATAAATTATTCACTGATTCTAAGAGTTCAGGAAAGATAGAACTTATTCGTGATCTTCATTGTCGTGAGATTAGTTTAAGCTATGATGTTGTCAAAAAAGAGGCCTGGTTTAATTATCATATCAAAGCTTTTCCTAAGGAGAAGATCAAGTTTGGAACTAGTGCAGATGATCCGTTTCTTTTTGATACGGATTTAGGAGGAGGGATCTTTGATGTTCAATAAGATCTCCATGGGTATTCTAATGATTTTAGTGATATTATTTTTTCTGTTTCCTATCATTTTGAGTAATACAGAGGATCCTATAAAACCATCAAATAAAGAAGAGGTTCAGTATAATTTAAATAATGTGGTACTAGTGGGGCATAAAGATGGTGTTAAACAGTGGATGTTGGAGGTTAATTCAATGACCGATCGGGGAAAGAAGGAGACTCTATTAAATGGATTGGAGCATGGAGAGATTTATGATGATGGAGATGCGAAATATTTTATCAAAGCAGATGGTGGAGAGTATAATCGTCAGACAGAAGATTTTAAATTGATTCATAATGTCATGATTACAACTGATGATGGGGAGTCGATGAAAACAGATGAAATTTTTTATGAACATAGAAAAAAAATAATGACTACTGGTCTGGTGGAGGTTCGAACAGAAAAATCTTTAGTAAACGCAAAAAAGATGAAAGTAGATATAGATAAGGATATCTATGAATTTTTTGGTGATATTAGAGTTGAGTTTACGATTGAAAATGATAATAACGAAGATAGTGGGGGTGGAGATAATGGTGAATAGAAAATATTTAACAATGATAATACTGGGAATGATATTTTTCATTTTCGCATTAGGAGGATTTTTTGTAAAAGAAGCTAATGCAGCGGAAAAAGTTAAGATAAGTAATGCTGACCATGGGACGTATGATAAAAAAAATGGTTATTATGTTTTTGAAGGAAACCCAGTTGTGCATTATAAAGATTATGTGATTTCTGCTGATCTTGTCGAATATTATGAGGAAGAAGAAAGAGCGGTTTTTATTGGAAATGTGGTTGTTTTGCAAGGAGGGAATAGAATTATTGGTCAGAAGATGAATGCTGATTTAAAGGATGAGAAATTTATTATTGATGGAAATGTAGATATTCACTATATAAGAAAATCTAAAGATGAT
This sequence comes from Halanaerobiales bacterium, assembly GCA_030627905.1. GTDB lineage: Bacteria > Bacillota > Halanaerobiia > DY22613 > DY22613 > JAGMES01. Next base: position 6,535 of record DAOVRZ010000127.1, on the reverse strand, counting down.
CAGAATTCCGAGGAGAATAAAGATGATATAATTGATATTATTGCAGGACATGTAGAGTTCACTAGAGGTGAAAGTGATCATCTTGTTGCTACAATGAATGTAAAGATGGAGGTTAAAGATCAGATTATTACGGCAGAGTACTTAGAATATAAAGAGGAAGAAGAGTTAGTTCTTGCTCGAGATAATGTAGTAGTACTCGGGGAAGATGATGAAAAGTTAGAATGCGAAGAGTTTACTTATCGTCTTGAAGGTGAGGAAGAAGGTTTTGATGCAAATGGTGGAGTAGTGATTGAGTTTATCCTAGATGATGAAGAGGAAGAGGTAACTGAAGAGGTTGAGAGTAGTGCTTCTGATGAGTAGTGAATTTAAAGGCTATCGTTTATGATAGCTTTTAAAGAAAAAAGGTTAAGCATTATTGACTTAATAGAATGGTGGTTTTAACTATGTGTGAAAAAGATTATGATATTGATTGGCAAGAAGAAAAAGATGAAAAAGAAGAATTAGAAGAAGAAATCGAATCTTTGGAAGAGGAAGAAGAAGAAGAAGAAGAAGAAGAAGAGAAACCGTTTGATGCAGATCAAATACGTGTTGATTCTCAGCCTATCTCTGTGCACCAAATGAAGGATTTAATTGAACACAAACAATTGAATTTATTTCCTGATTTTCAACGTCGGAAGGTATGGACAGAGGTTAAAAGGAAATCTTTATTAATTGAATCCTTAATGTTAAGAATTCCTTTACCAGTTTTTTATGTTTATGAAGATGAAGATACTATATGGCATGTTGTCGATGGTTTACAACGCATGAGTACCATAAATGATTTTTTGAATGATGACTTTGCATTGTCTGGTCTGGAATATTTAAAGTATTACAACAAAAAAAGATTTTCTGAATTAGATCAAAAATATAAAAATAGAATTACTCGAACAACCTTGGCAATCAATGTAATAGATTCAAGAACGCCCACTCAGGTTAAGTTTGATATTTTTCGAAGAATTAATACGGGAGGAGTACCATTAAGTGCTCAGGAAATTCGAAATTCAACAGCTAGGCCAAGATTGAGACAGTTTTTAAGAGATTTATCGACTATGAACTGTTTTAAAAATGCCACAGATAATATGAGTGACAGGAGATTGCAAGCTCAAGAATTAATTTTGAGGTTTATTGCTTTTTATAATGTATTTGATTTTGAAACTGGTGAAGTGAAATCTAAAAAAGGTATGGATGCTTTTTTAGATCAAACCTTTGAACACTTAAATAATGCAACTGAAAAAGATCTGAAACGATATGGAAAAGCATTTATAAGGGGAATGAAAAATTCTTTTTTGTTTTTCGGTAAGGATGCTTTCCGGCGAATTACAATTAATAATAGAAGAAATCCAATAAACAAATCTTTGTTTACCTGTACCAGTGTAATACTGGCATATTTTGATCATAAAGATTTAGCTACAAAGGATTGGGGGGATAAAGTTCGAAAAAGGTTAGCTAGAGAACTTAGACTGAATAAAGAATTTGATGAATCACTTTCAAAGGGAACTGGTGATCCTAAACAAATTCGCGTTCAGTTTGCAACGATGACAAAACTGATGGGAGAGATGATCGACAATGCTTAAAAGTTTGTGTATAGAAAATTTCAAATGCTTTGTTGATACTCAGGTTGACTTTGCTCCTTTGACACTCCTTGTAGGAGGAAATGGTGCTGGAAAATCAACTATTATTCAATCGTTGTTACTAGCACGTCAGTCTATTGAAGCAGTTTCAGTTTTAAAAGGGGATTTGGAATTATTTGATGTGAGATTAAATGGTCCTTATCTTTTGAAACTTGGACAAGTTAGTAATGTACTGTCAAGTAATGCTTCTTCGATAATATGAACAAGGATAAACACCTGTAGGTATTAAAACTGTCCTGAAATACGAAGCCCAATATTTTTTGCTAGTTTTACTGATTCAAATATCTCTTCATAATTGAAAGGGAGGATTATATAACAAATTCCGATTACTTTGGATTTAGCTAAATTCATTATGGAATACAGTGTATTTTTAAATAATGCAGGGTCAGTCCCATGAACCAAACTGTATGTTTTTGGTGTACCTGCATCTAAACTGACTCTTATCCAATCAAGTGGGGCTGATCTTAAATCGTTAATATATTTAGAAAATCATGAAATTTAGTATATAGTGTAGGTTCTTCACTGCCAGTTATTTCAATCTCTCGGCAACCTTCAGCTTTTAACTCTACTAAGAGCTTTTTAATGTTTCCTACGGAATTTCTTTAAGATGCTCTCTTTTTACGATTTTTTTGTCAACGCAATAATAACATTTAAAATTACATTTCTGTGTTAAATCTAAAGTCAGTATTGGACTAACCGTATTTTGAGAAGTTAACATTCTTTATCTTTCCCCTAAAAATATGATGTACCTCATTAATCAAAAGTTTTTTTTCGTTTTTAGAAACAACTTCGAATAACTGTAAATTTAATTCATCTATGTTCCTATTCCATACACCGATAGTTTGTCCTTCATACAACAAAACAGAATGTATAAAACCGTTTTTCTTGAAAATGAAATGATGATATTCTGGTTTTAAAAATCTTTCTTTGTCTTTATAACCTAATAATAAAGGATCAAAACCAGCCAAGAATAAAAACTTAGGAGTAGGATTGAGAGTCATATCTGATTTTTCAGGCAAATAGTACTCGATTCCATTACGATCTACTATAGTTTGGAGAGGAACTTTAACTTTTTTAAATAATTTTTTAACCTCTGATACCTTGAATTGTGACCAATAAGAAAAATCATTTAAAGTAGCGGGCCCATATCCTGCTAAATATTATTTCTAGTAAAATAAGAAACCATATTATCCCTATTTATAATTCCAGATTTAATAAGTTCATATATTTCTGTTTGCCATTGGTTTCTTTCATAAGAAGAAAAGTATTTTTCTAGATATTTTCCCCATCTGTTAAACCAATCAGTTTCTAATGCAGAAATAAATATATTCCAATCATCCTTAGAAATTAAATGTAGAGTTCCTCGAACAGTCCAAGTTTTAACCAAATCTATAAAACATTGTTGATTTAATTCACCTTTATAGCGTAATTTTAGAGCATGTATAGAATTGTTAAAATATTGGGCTTGTATTCCACATAAATCCTTAACGATCTGCTGAATATTGCTTACTGGCTCTAATAAATGCTGATTACTTAGAGATAACCGTATAACTTCTTCGTAAAATGTAGTTATACCACATCTCACGAACCTGTACTTTGATAACGGTTAATACCTTTTTTTCAAAGCAAAGATGAAAGAGATATATTACATTATAATATAAATAAATAATGAGATAGTATGGGTATAGGGTCAACTAGGTTCCGTTAGAATCGCTATCAGAGGGGTATAACATATATTAACTCTTTTATTTTGCTTATGGTTGTTTTTATTAGCTAGTTAGAAAAAGAAAATAAATAGGTAAGTAATACCTCAATAGCGAAACTTTTATATATTCCCCCTTCCTTACATTGTCACGTATGAAGTAATATAATTATTTAACATTTTCATATATAAAATAAGACAAAACTGGTTTAAATATATGATAATGTTGCTTCGATGTCACTGAATTAAAAAATTCTATTCACATAGAAAATTTAACTTATTTGTAAAAACTATAAGTAAACTATTGAAATAGGTTTCTGTGTATGATATAATAAAAATGTAAAGTCTTGCATTTTGACAAAAAACCGACTCTGAAAGATTTCATTTAAGAATGAAACTTTAATAAAAAAAAATAAGGGGGAAAGAATGGAATGGGAGCAGCATTAGAAGTATCTGCAGTGATATTTTATGAAGAAGCTAAAAAAATGTTGGAAAAGAAGGATTTATTAGAATTCGTGTCGAATATTAGTAAAACAGAGGTATTAGTAGGTGATGATAAAGAAATACTTGCTAAGACTACTTTTTTAAAGGCTAAAGGGTTTGTTTCTTTTAATCAACATAGAAGAGCTCTAGAAAGTATCGAAGATGCTTTAAAGCATAACACTGGTGCAGAAGCATTTAAGTTAAAAAAATACAAAGGTGTTGTTTTGGGTTATTTAGGGGAACTGAAGCAAGCTATAAGAATTTTAAAAGATCTTCTGGGTGAAACTAATGATAAATATCTTTTAGTGGGAGTATACATAAATATTGCATGGGCGAATTTATTATTAGAAACTAGTACTGAAGATAGCTTAGAAGAAGCTAAAAAATATCTTGATATGGTATGGAATGATTTTGAGGAAACAGATAGAGTTAAAAAAATAAAATATTATAATAATTATAGTACTTATTACTCCTTTAAAGGTGACTATGAAAAAGCTATAGAAATGCAGGAAAAGGCAGAGGAATTTTGTGAGGAGATTGATTTGCCAGAAATATATAATAACTTAGCAGCTTTACATCTAGATGCTGATAAAGAGGGTATTCCTATACTCGTTAAAGAGTACACAGAAAAAGCCGAAGTAATAGGCAATCAATATGGTAATAAGTTAGAAATGGCAAAGTCGTTTTATAATTCTGCAATGGTAGAATTACGTGAAGAGGCGTTTTTGAGAGCTATAGATGGTTTATATCTTGCTTTTGACTATTTTAAAGATGCAGAAGCCTATCCTTATGCATTTGATACTTTAATCAAGATCAATGAAATAGTTAGCGATTATAAAATTGGTTGCTTAAAGTCAATGAAAGATAGTTTGAAAACTAAATTAAAAGGTACACCATATTACGAAAAAATATAAGAGGGAAGAGGGGGAGTTAATATGAAAAAAATGGTTTGTATTTTAAGTGTTGTGGTTTTGTTGGCTTTTTGTAGTTTATCGGTTTTTGCTGATCCTCATGTTGTACCAGATGATTCAACTACTGACTCTGGTATTATCTTCTGTACCGGCCCATGGCCTACTCCAGACATTGATTAGATTACATATTTTTAAAAAAATTAAGAGGGCGGGGGTAAACTAATACATATAATAGGTAATCCATTCTGGGAAAGGCTCTTAATAAAATAAGGGTCTCTTTTTTTCATTTAATTGTGTACATATACAGAGTTAGTTAGGTGAATAAATAATCGTAAATAGGTAAAACTCCTAGGGAAATGACCCAAGGAGTTTTTTTGTTTAAAATTTATTTTAAATTATCTTTTATATATTGCAAAATATTTTCTATTTGATTATCTTTTAAATCGAGATCAGTTAGAAGGCTTTTCATTAGGTTCAGTTTCATTTCTAGATAGTTGATTCCTTCTTTTAGTGCTAATACTGTAGCAAGGGTTTTTAATTCTTCGTTTGTAGGTGATGAGTTCCCCTTGACGATATCCATTAATCTCAGCTGTGGAATACTAGTCTTTTCTTCTACTTCATCGTAATTCCAGTCCAATTCCTTTATACGCTTATTCATTTTCTCAGCGAATTCCTGTCTTATCATTTTTTCAGTTGGAATAAAAAGAATATATAAAGGTAGATTCATGAATTCTGCAAGACGAATGAGGAAGGGTAAAGAAGGATAAGTTTCCATGTTAATAACTCTATGTACGTGGCTCTTATCTACACCAAGGGCGTTTCCGATTTGCTCATAAGTAAGCTTATTTTCCTTCTTAAAATCCTGAATCTTTTTAGCCAATACTTTAAATTCAAAACACGATTTAAGCATTTTATAACCTCCTCAAAAGTTCTAACAACATTATATATTAAAGTCGAGAAATAGTCAACATAGTTATTGACAAATAAACAACTATGTTGTATAATATTGTTATCCTCAAAGGGTGACCAGTTAAGCTCTAATTCTATCCCCACTTTTCTCAATGGTTAACAGGTCACTCTTTTTTGTTTTACTTTATATTTAGAAAATCAAACACATCTAACCCTTCATGCTTACATATTCTTAATATGCCTATGTAAACCTTCCCTCCCCCTTTTCGCTCTCCTCGAAGTAATCTGTATAGATAGGAATAATCAACACCTAATGCTCTGGCTAACATAGGTTCACTCCAGCCTTTAGAGTGCATAAATCCCTCTAACTTGCTAGTATTAATCATTAATAAAACCTCCCTTAAGTTGTTCTATTCACAACTATAATAACATTTCTTCGCTTGATAGTCAACCTTTTATTTATAAATGTCTTAAAATAACAAAAAATAATAGAACTTTTGCTATAGTTGCATAAAAAAATTATTGAATTGTCAAGACCCAAATTTGATTATTTTGATTGAAGAAATATAAAAAACTCCTTATAATTAGAGTTAGGATAGTCTTCGCCCGAATCTCTAAAAATAAAGAACTTACCCATGGACAAAGATATTACAAAAACCACATTTTATCAACTGTTTGAACCTATTTTTCAGAAAAAATTTTTAGACTCATTACTGACTAACCAGGTTGACAAGTATGTTAAAAAACTTACAACTACACAGCTGATCCAATTATTCATTTTTGCTCAGTTAAATCAACACAAAGGATTGCGTGAAATTAGCAATCAACTAAATAATGATAATTATAAAAAACTAATCGTT
>DAOVRZ010000048.1:0-39616 GCA_030627905.1 Halanaerobiales bacterium | reverse complement strand
GCGCTGATACATTCGCAACAATTATGTCTTATATCGGAACTGCTAATAAACATAAAATCGATGCTTTTACTGCAATAAAGGCGGCAGTAACTAACCAGTCAAAAGCTTTACTTTTTAGTTAGCGACTGAATAGTTACAAATTTCCTTAATATTCAACCCAACAACTTCAAAAAAATTCATTATTATTCCCCTCCTTTACAAATAATGTAAAACTTATCCTCACTAATCAAATCTCTCAATCCTTATTTCTTCCGCCACTTCCATCTCCCTTAATATCTCAACAAGATTAGTCATCGCAACATACACCTCATCCAATGACGGCATGTTCGAATCTTTAATACTTCTCTTTATCTTCTCTCGGCGCTCACAGGACAAATTATTCAATATTCTGTTTCGTACATACTTTCCACTTTCACTAAAAGCAATTCTTAATTCTTCATCATCACATTTTTTTAACCATTTCTCGATGGTGACATCAGGTAGCATTGCAATATCATCAAACGTAAACATTGCCTTTTTTAATTCATCTGCAAACTCAGAATCTATTTTCTCAAGATTTACTATTATATTCTTTTCAACATTTCTATCTACTTTATTTAGTAATACCTTAACAATTGTCATATGTAATTCATTCAATAGGCGCGTCCCCGGCTCTGTTCCTATTTCTTTCAACGTTTCAGGGGTAAGACTTCCTGTACGATAAAGTTCCAGTAATATTTTTATTTGTAAACTCAAATCAAGTTTATTGAAAATTTTTACAAATACATTATTCATACCAATCATCTCCTTCATTAAGCGATAATTATTTACATACTCTAATCCATGTAACTTATATATTTTAGTAACTGCTGTCAATATCTCTTTAGAGCGACTTAATTCAGATATCTTTTGTTCAAAATTTTGTAACCTATCATTAAAAATATCTACAATCCTTTGATTTTCTCCAGATGACAAAATATCATGAATCTCCCCTAACGAAAATCTAAGGCTTTTAAAAAGAAGAATTTTTTCTAACTTTCTTATTTCTTCTTCTCCATAAAGACGGTAATTCGTTTCAGTCTTGGCTGCACAACTTAACAATCCAATTTCCTCATAATGTCTGATCGTTCTAGTGGAGACTCCTGATATTTTCGAAAGTTTACCGATAGTGATTAGCTCATCCATCCATTTCACCCCAATTATTGTCATAGCGCTATGACTTATATTTCAATTATAAACCTTTACGTTACGTTAAAGTCAATACTTTTTTAAAAAATTCTTATTAATCAATTCATCATCTCCTGCAACCACGACAAGTGATTTTTAGTGGTACTATCACTACTTAACTGTATACCAATAGCACCTAAATAATTTGAAAAATGGTCAAAACTTCGTTTTAATGCCTGTTTCATCTCTTCTGAAACAACTACATCAGGCTCCCACCACCAATTTATAATCTTGAGTTTTTTAGTTTTTTTGGTAAATTGAGGTTCAAAGCGTGCCACAAATCTATCACCATATAGAACAGGTAAGACATAGTATCCATATTTACGTTCTGAAACTGGCGTGTATACTTCCCATTTATATTCAAACCCAAAAATTTCTTTAATCAATTTTCGATCCCATAATAAATTATCTAATGGAGCAATAAAAGATGCTTCTGGTTCTACATCAATCCCGTTCACGACCTCATGCAATAATGGTAGTTCCTCTTTTCTAATATAGAATGGATATTTAATATCTTCTACCTCAATTTTCACTACTTCATCTCTCTCCTCTAATCTAGAAAGAGCCTCAGTTCGTTCTTTACTCTTTAACGAAGATATCACTAACCAGACATCACTTGACCTTCCCCATAAAAGACCAACAGCTCCGATTCGCCTTTTAACATTCCAGTCAAAGTACTGCTCCATAGTATTATTAGGATCTGGTTTAAACAATAATTCAGATGGAAGATGTTTTTTAGCGAAATCATAGAGCTTCCTCGTACCAACTTTGTGATGAATAATTAACTCACCCCAAAAAAACATACTTTCCAAAGCAGCTCTTGCTGCTCTTGTAGGTGCCCAGGCCCAATCAACTTTAGTGTCAAATTTCAAGTCAATAGATGATAATGGACCTCTTTGGTTAACTGCTTCTCTCACTTCAGGTAATATCTTATTGATAGGTTTTGATGCATCCCCATAGAATTGATATGCTCGTTCACGATATCTAGTAAAATAAGGCCAATCCTCAACAGCATAAATTGACATATTTTTATCCCATCCATCCACTAATTTTCTATCAAAATATAATAATTCTTGAAGATAATCAGGTTTAAAATTTTCTATTCTAGACTGAAGAACAAGATAAGAATTGTATCCAACTTTATTTAGCGGATCAAACTGAATACAACCAACTTGGCGTATATAGTCAAGTATCCCTTTTTTACCTTGAAGCTTTCGTGGCGGTGAGATTTTTTGATGTGCAAGTATAAAATGTCTTGCTTGTTTCTTTGTTATTTTCATATGAAAATACCCCCTACTAGTATTGCAATCTAGCTAAGAAATAAAAATATACCGCACTAACTCATGACTAAAATCACGAGTGTGCGGATAAATTTCATCAAAGTCAACTACAATTCTCTTCATGCTCCAAAAGCCACTTTTTTCTCCACAATCCTCCAGCATAGCCTGTTAAAGTACCATTACTACCTATTACACGATGGCAAGGGATTACTATACTAATCTTATTCTTACCATTTGCACTACCAACTGCTCTGACTGCCTTGGTGTTCCCAATAGAGTCAGCAATATCTTTATATGAAACTGTTTTTCCATAAGAAATTTCTCTTAAACTCTCCCATACCTTTAACTGAAAATCAGTTCCAGAAGGTAAAAGGTTTAATGAAAATTCTTTTCGTTTCCCTGTAAAATACTCATCTATCTGCACATAACACCCTTTTAAACATTCAGAAATTTTTTCTTCTGTATCCAAATCATCAACTTCATCAACATATAAAATTGATATTATTCCTTCTTCTGTTCCTGTTATTTCAATAATCCCTATTTCTGATTGATAATAAGTTTTATAAATATTATTCATATAACGACCTCCATAAATAAAATGTAGCATACGCTTCCCAGCCTGTCCATTCTTTAGACAATTCCATAATCTCATCAATAGTTGGCTTCTCGTCTAGACCAAGTTGAAACTTAATAGCATTATGCAAGCCCACATCTTCAATCGGAAAGGCCGATTTGTAATTTAAACACTTCATCATAACATAATTGGCTGTCCATTTTCCTACACCTCTTAAACTCAATAACGCTTTTTGTACTTTTTCAAAATCTTTTTCTTTTAACAAATCATCTTTTGAAAGTTCACCTAAATTCATCTTTTGAGCTACCCCAATTACGTATTCTGCTTTTCTACGGGTAAACTTTAGTTTCGTTAAATCTGAAACTGATAATTTAGAGATCACTTCTGGTTCTGGGAATAACCAATATTCTTCTTCATTATATATAAACTTTTCCCCAAAATTTTCAACAAAACTTCTTTTAAGTGAATAAGCAAATGCAAGATTAATCTGTTGACCAATTATTGCCCATATAATTGCTTCAAATAAATCAGGTATTCCGATAATTCGAAGTCCATAATATTTATCTATCACTTTTTTTAACAACTCATCTTTTTCAGCCATTTGATAAAATAGCTTTAAGTCCGTATCAAGATCAAATAAATCCCAAATATAATCTACAACCTCTTCCTGAACAACTTCATCTGAACAGTTATTTAAAATATCAATAATTAAGTCCTTATTATTAGATGAAGAAACCTTCAATAATAGAATTTTGTCTCTAACTTTAATACATTTATACAAAATATCATCTTGAACATAATGCAAACATTCCTTAAACGATCTACCCAAAAAAGCCAAACATTCCTTAAAATCAAACTCTATCGGAGGATGTAATATTATTGCGCTCTCTTTTCTAACACGTCTTTCTTGACTGAACTTTGAAACATTTTCTATTTTTATATCACACATAGTTTTATCCTCTTAACTCCTCTAATTTTTTAGTCCACTATTAAGATCAATAATTATTAACTCTTTGTTCTGGCTTAGTTTTAACATTTTAGGTGTTACATTTTTATAAGCAGTTTCTATATTTACGTTTTCATTATTATTATCTAAAATCATTCCACTTGAAAATAAAGTAAATAATCGGCCATTAAAATAGTCTTTATAACCCTCTTTTTCAGCCTCGTGACCTCTTATCAATAAATCCAAACTCAACCTATCCATAAATTTATTAAAATGATCTTTATGAAACTTGAATCTTCCTGTACTTATAACTGCCTCATCCATATTTTCACAGGGGTCACTCCATAACATATTATGTTTAACACTTCGATTATTGTGATCTTTTATCTCTTCATTTGTAAGATCAGATATAGAATTAATATAAAAATAATAATCCTCCATATCAGTATTTGGTCTTGGAATACCTCCATGCACAGCTAAAATATTTAAATCCTTATAACATAATAAAGCTATATTACACAAACTATCAAAAAACTTTAAATAATTTTTAACATTTTTTATTTTAAATGTAATATTAGATTTAACTAGATTATGAATATATAAAGCAAAATAAATATCATCAACACTATTTTTTTCCCTCCCTACGCATAATTTTATTTTACCTTCTTCTATTCTTCCGCCATCATGATTTCCTTTTAATAGATATATACTATCAGGAAATATATACTTTAATAACAATATAAACTCTACTATTTTCAAATGAGCCTTTCCTCGATCAACATAATCTCCTAAAAAAATCAAACGAATCTTTTTTCCAGTTATAAACGATTCGAAAAAATTGCACGCTTTTAATATTCTTTTTAAGCTAATGGTATCAGAATGTAAATCTCCAATAAAATAATACTCATAATCCTCATTAGTAAAATAATATATATCGCAAGCTCTCTTCCCATCATTTGGTTCTCTTTTTAAATCCCTGAGATTCAAATTAAATTTAAATATTTCCTCGTTATATTCATCTTTTTCCATAAAATGAATTTTGCAGACTTCATTTATAAGATAGTCATGAATATCACAAAGAGATCGTAGATCTAATTCTTTAATGTTATGTACATCTATATCTTCCCATATATACTCTGTAGTTTTATAAAAATCATCTTCTAACTTTTCTTTTAAATAATAATTATTTAACTTAACATTCTTTTTTATATTTTTTATATAATCAATAATATTTTTGCTATTTGTCAATTGTATATCTCCCTTCTATTTGTCAACCTACAACAATGATAATCTACTAAATCATTTCTTTATTTTTGTTCCAGTATATGTATATTCACTCTGGTTCATTTTAATGAAATTTGATTCAACTTCTCCTAAAACATTTCCACATTTCTTACAAACTAATTTATCATTTAAAACTTCTCCATCATATAGTCTTCTAATCTTACTCTCCCAACACTTAAGAACTTTACCGACACCAATTTTTTCATATTTCAATATTTTAGCTTTACATCTAGCACACTTGATTGTTAATATAAAAAACCCTCCTCAGAAAGTTAAATTAGTAACTATTTATATATTCATTACAGAAGACTGATTCCCTGCATCAATAGATACATTTTAGTGATGAATTACCCCATAACTTAAAAAGCTGAAAACGACTTGATTAAGTCTTTTTCAGCTTTCTTTTTATGCTTTTTTGGCGGTTTAGCCATGAAAGCGGCCATTCCACCTAAAGCGGGGAATATCATCATAATCCAAATTATTTCTGTATAACTTCCTAATGAATCATAAAAAATAGCAAAAGATAAAGTTCCAAAAGCCGAACCAATTACTGTTAAGGTCATCGAAAAACCACGAATACTTCCTAGATATTTTCGTCCAAAATAATTTGGCCAAATTACGTTTGAAGACATCGATTCAAATCCACTCACAATTCCTCTCAATACCCCAAAGATAATTGCAGAATTCAACTTCAGAAAATTGAATATCCTCTAATAATGATTGGGTACCAATATTTGATTGAAATATCTCTGGAATTTCCACTGATACTTTTAAATATCCTTCATTTTCTTGAAACTTATTTGACGAATTCAAACAGCTTGTTAAAATCAATAACAAGTAATTATTGCTGTTACACACCAAATATTTTTTTACTCATATTTTTAGCCTCTCTTTTAATATACTGAATATATTCTTTTTTTAGTATTTTAACTCTTTTTAGTAAAAAACAACATAAGAGAAATACTCTACTTTTGAGATTGCAGAAATGAAAATTGCAATGTTGCTACTGATAAGCTTAAAGTTATGTCAGGGATAGGAAAAATTTTAAAAATATATTGTATGATTAGCCAACTATATATAGTAGGCTAATCTTTGTGTGACTAGTTTTTATGGACAAATATTTTTAGTTTTATTTTTAAAAATAACTTAATGGTAAAGAAGGACTAAAAGTATCTGTTAATTTTTTCCCCTCACTTCCATCACTATTCATTATGAAAAGACTTTCACAAGAAGCAAATGTTAAATAAGCAATTTTTGTTCCATACGGAGACCAACATGGGTTAAAACAATCACTGTTGCTATCAGTTAACCTTACTCGATTACTACCATCCTCATTCATTACATATATTCCCCAATAACTATCACTATAAGATGCAAAAGCTATCTTTGTGCCATTTGGGGACCAAACTGGACAATAACTGTAGCAGTCAGTATCATTATTCGTCAAATTTAGTTTTCCGCTCCCATCATCATTAATTACATAAATATCTTCAGAACCATAAATACCATCAGTCGACCCAAACAAGATTTTACCAATACACGTATCAAGTAAACATGAATCCCTTAGCTTACTTGAGTTCCTTTTACTATTATAAGCCTGTACCCTATACCAATACTTTTCTCCTTTTTCTACATTAGCATCTATATATGTCTCCTCACAAACCAAAGTATCTGTAATTAAAAATCTTACTCCATCTTCTATTGTTGCCCTATAGATCAAGTACCCTTCTATATCTTCTTCTGGATTAGCATCCCAGGTTAATGTAATACTTGATTCCTTATATACTGCTTTTAAACCTGTCGGTGTACTAGGCAACATCTCCCAATCAAGGTTTATTACCATTTTTCCTTTCATTTCAATGTCCACTCTCAGAGTTCTACCTGGGTAGACATTAATCTGATCTTCTCCATATGTAATTAACTTGTTTTCACTATCAAATAACTCTACTCTTATCGGCCAGGTCATTGCAGGAACTTCGCTAAATTCAACTAATCCTTTGCTTCCAATAATCTGTAGATCTTGACATATATTGACTCCAAAAGGATCTATTAAATTTACGATACCCGAAGTTGCTCCAATATCTTCTGGTATAAATACCTCTATATTTACATTCCCTGATACTAAGTTTAATTCTACAGGTATTTCTGTTTTTATTCCAGCTAAAATTGTTGCTTCTCCTTCTCCTGAGTATATTCGATAGCCTTCTGTATCAATAATTGATACATCTATATCCCAATTTCCTATCTGAAGATTTTCAAAAACTACTTCTGCCTTACCTTCGGAAAGCGAAACCTCTTTTACTAAAGTATTCTCTCCTTTAACTATAGTAAATTCAACTTCAGAAAACTGAATGTCCTCTAATAATGATTGGGTACCAATATTTGATTGACATATCTCTGGAATTTCCACTGATACTTTTAAATATCCCTCATTTTTTTGAAACTTAGTTGACGAATTCAAACAGCTTGTTAAAATCAATAACAAGCTAACTATTGTTGCTACACAGTAAATATTTTTTTTATTCATATTTTTACCCTCCCTTTTAGTATACTAAATATATTCTTTTTTTTAGTATATTAACTCTTTTTAGTAAAAAAAAATTAAGCTAAATAATACTCTGTACTTTAACTAAAAATCCCTTACCTTTACACGTAAGTGAAGGTAAGGGAAATCCAACATTAATATTATAACTTTGTCAACACCATCGGCCCATCCTTCGTAATCGCCAAAGTATGCTCAAATTGTACACAAATACTACCATCTTTAGTCCTAGCAGTCCAACCATCTGAATCAACCTTTGCACGCCAACCACCCATAGTAATCATTGGTTCTATTGCTATCACCATACCCTCTTTAAGCTTGGGTCCAAAACCTGGTTTACCATAATGTGGCACTTCAGGATCTTCCCACAAACTTTTTCCAATACCATGGCCACAAAAATCCCTAACAACACCATATTTATGACCTTCTGCATAAGTCTGAATTGCATACCCAATATCACCAATTCGATTTCCAATAACAGCCTGTTCTATTCCTAAATTTAAGGATTCCAATCCTACTTTCATAAGCTTTTTAATATCTTCTGAAACTTCACCAACAACATAAGTCCATCCCGAATCTCCATGATAACCTTTATAACAAGCCCCGATGTCTATAGTTATAACATCGCCAGATTTTAATATTGTTTTATCAGGAAAACCATGACAAATAACATCATTAATCGCAGCACAAGTAGAAGCGGGGAATCCCTGATGTCCTTTAAAACTAGGTTTAGCCCCTTGTTTCCGTATATGCTCTTCAACAATCTTATCAAGCTCTATAGTAGAAATCCCTGGCTTCACAACTTCAGCAAGAATCTCATGACATTCGGCAACTATTCGTCCAGCTTTTCTCATAATATCTATTTCCCTAGCAGATTTCAATATAATCAATTTTAACCCTCCCACTATTTTTATAATTCTTAACTCTTAATTCTTATATTGACACTCCACACGGCTGAAGCCGTGGGATTCTTAAGTGCTTAAAGGGCAGTCTATTTCTAGTAGCCCAGTATGGCCTTAAGCTAAGGGTATGTCATTACCCTTCCTAGAGCAGTACGTATAGTACTCTAGGCTGATAGACTTTTACCATCTACCACAGGTGCACAAATTATGTTTAATGCACCAACTCTGTCTCTGTGGGATTTAAACCCGCATGAACATTTATAAGTTCGATCTTTAGCTTTGTTTTTAGTTTCACATTGTGGACATATTTGACTGGTGTATTTAGGATCAACATCTTCAACCTGGATTCCTACAAGCATAGCTTTGTACTTTATGAATTTAGCTAAACGATAGAAAGACCATGTATGTAGATTCTTCTGATTTTTACGGCTTGTTTTTGCCGTGTTTCTGATGTTAGTCAGTTTTTCAAGACGAATTACAGAAACATTATTTTCAATAGCAAAGTTAACTATTCCTCTGCTAATTTTATGGTCTTGGTCTTTCATCCAACGTTGCTCTTTATCATAAAGTTTAAGGATAGCTTTAAGTTTTTTAGCTTCACCTAATTCTTTTCTTCTGGCTCTAAATTTACGTTTCGTGTATTTATTTTGTCTGCCTTTGCCAAAAAATTTAGTCTTACCTGCATCAGTTACAGCTACAGCAGGCACTTTCAAACCTACATCAACACCCATAACTTTGCCTTCTTTAGTCAGTTGATCTTCGATTTTTACACTAATTTGAGCAATCCATTTACCTGATTTTTTAGTGATTCTAAGAGTTCCTAACTTGTTCTCTAATTGTTTTCTTTGGTAATCAGTTAGCAAAGCTTTTACAGGTATTCGTTTAGACTTCCCATTAATCATAACAGGAAAATCTAAATTATCGCCTTTAATATTATAGTTTTGGTTGTTCCAAATACAAACAGGTTTCTTTAACACTGGTACAGTTTTAATTTTTTTAGATTTTTTATAGACACTTTTAGCATCTCTAATAGCTTGATTCTTAACTGCACTTGGAAGATTAGCTAAAATATCTTTAGAAGTTAATTTAA
Source organism: Halanaerobiales bacterium (assembly GCA_030627905.1). Classification (GTDB taxonomy): domain Bacteria; phylum Bacillota; class Halanaerobiia; order DY22613; family DY22613; genus JAGMES01. Next base: position 29,792 of record DAOVRZ010000048.1, on the reverse strand, counting down.
GCGTTTTACCTGCTTCTACCATTTGAGAAACAATATTATTAACGGTATGTATGTATTCTTTAGAAGTTTGTTCTAAAAGAAAAGACTGATATTTGTTTGGTTTAATTTTAATCTTAACAGTTAGATTCACAATGTCACCCCCTTTTCTTTTGAGCTTCAACATATCTTTCGATAGTTTCACTGGATACATTTCCTGCTGTCGATACAAAAAAACTTCGAGTCCATAAGCTGGGCAAATGGTTTAAATGTTTAAACTCTTGTCTTAACTTTCTAGAAGTCACTCCTTTCACTTTAGCCATTATGTCAGATGGACTAAGTTTTGGTAGTGCGTTGACGAATAAGTGGCAGTGATCTTTGTCGCATTCAACTGCAATGATTTCTATATTGAGATCAGAACAAATTTCATCCAACAATTCTTTAAATCTTGTTTCAACAGCACCTACCAGAACTTTTCTTCGGTATCGAGGACAGAAAACGAAATGATAATTTAACATTGTCACAGTTGTTTTAGTTCTTCTATATTTTGTCTCCATACTTATATTGTATCAGTTATTGGAAGACAGTGCAATATATTTTTTTACCAAAAATTATAGAGCTTTCATCCCACGGCTGAAGCACGTGGGCTTTTCGCCCTAATTCTGTAATCACTTCTCCATTCCAAATAAATCCTCTATTTTATCACTCATAAACAAATAAGTATCATTTATAGCTTGATTATAAAACATTGGGCCTATTTTTTCCATCATAAATTTTAAAAATAATTCAGCCGCTAATTCACCAATCTCTTCATCTCGTACCTCAAAAAAATACGTCTTTATCTCTCTAATCAGCTCTTTTTTTCTTTCTTTTGATAATTCAATAATTTGCAATGTTAATCATCTCCAATATTCACAATTTTATTCTAACTAGCGAATCCTTCATACTCAAATAATTTTTTATATATGCTATTATTTTTCAACAAATCTTCATGAATACCTTCTCCAACAATTTCTCCATTGTCAATTACAATAACACGATCAGCCAATAGAATCGAAGATAGTCTATGTGCTATAATAATAACTGTTTTTTCATTTGCAAAATTTCGAATCACTTTATGTATCATTTTTTCTGACTGATGATCTAAAGACGATGTTGCTTCATCAATCAATATCGAAAATATGTAAGGATAAAACATTTCAATCATTGATGTTACAACAATACAAAAAAATAAAGTTACAAAAGTTAATTTGTACGAACTTGCAAACCCCCATATTTGCCTCAACTTTTCCTTTAGTTCCATATCTATCCTCCTGGCTAATTTAATATCTTAATATTTTATCTATAACTTTCACCTTTTTTTGAAAAATTTCAAGATACACCTTTTGACCATCTTTTCCTTCTAAATTATCTGCATCTACGAAAATTGAAACTCCTATTTCCGTCTCTTCCATAGCTGAAATAACAGTCTTGGTTCGCTCTTCCTTGGGATCAAAATACCAGATAACAGGTGTATTTAGCCAAGTGTTAGCTATTCTTTCACTGTCAATATTAGCTTTGATAATATAAACTTTTTGATCTAAATCATAATCAACTATCCCTTGAGCTTGTACATATAAATCTACTTCTGCTGTAATAGCAATAAAATATAAACTAACAAATGTTATAATAACAATTAATAATGCTGCTAAAGGGGTCTTGATAGCAAATTTAAGCAATCTGTTTTTCACTTTATCATCTCCTTCCATTAACTCTTAATCCTGCTACAAAAATTCTAGTATTTTCTTTTTTTCTCATAACTTTTATACAGCTTATCCTCTTACATCCAAAGTTTTGTCTCTACTTAATTTCTTAATGTATTACAAAAACCCTTTTTATAAACAAAAAAAATAAGTCAATGCTTGTTCATTTATACGGAAAATTCATTATTACAGAAAGTACGCAATATAGCAAAAACCACTTTTGTTACACGAAAGTGGTTTTTCATGCAAAAGTTTAATACATAAGCACTTAACATAAGATTTCTACTTCTTTATCCCCGAGAACTACCCGGAATAGCTACCCACTGATACATTGATTTAAAATCTACACCATCCCATTTCAAAGGTGTCTGAACAAACCCCAAAGTGTCTGCATTATACCTCCCGATTATTCGCTGGATTGCTAGCAAATCGTAAGTATCATCTCTATTTATATCAACAGGATAAACTTCAGCCACACCCAACACCTGGCCTTGAATAGGTTTTATCAATTTTCCATTTTCATCGTAAATATCATCAAGATAGTCATCATCTTTATAGCTAATGTCTAATATATATTTTTTATCTAGATTTTTACTAATTACCTCTACTTTATAATAATCTTCATACTCTACCGTGTACTGATACTCCTGATTAAACTCCTCAAAGTCAAACAATTTCCTGGGAAAGTTGTTACGAAAAGAGTATATGTAGTAATAACCAAATCCACCACTTCCGCCAGAAGCAATCGCAACATATATATCATTTACTCCATCTGAAGTAAAATCACCCAAAAAAAGTTTTGGATTATATCCTGCATTAGCTTCCAAGGTAATTCGAGAAAATTGACCTGTTCTACCATCCTGAATAATAATAGTGATATTTTCAACAAAAATACCCGGGGGATCAAAAGGTTTATTCCCCACTAAATATACAAAATCAATTATACCATCTCCAGTTACATCACCCTGCTTACTATCCAGAATAAAGATATTGTCTCCACGCCTAACATGCCAGGGCATATAAAAATACATACTTCATCCCCCTCTAAAAAACTCTAGTTGCTAATTTTATATCATATTATGAATCTTTTCCTTGTTTTGATAATAAAATAGCCTCTCATGATCTATCACCATGAGAGGCTATCTAAGTTTCTTTAATCTTAATGATTATTTATTTTTGAGCAAACTTTTTTCAATAGCTTTAAGAATAACCTTACTGCTTGCTGTTGCTCCTGAAATTACATCTACACTTAAAGTTTGTTCTTCAATGACAGTTTCAATGATTTTTTCTGCTTTCTTACCACGTCCATTATCATGTTCCAAAATTTCAATTTTAATTATCTTGTGATCTTCAATAGTAACCTTAACCTTGGCAGATACAAGTGTAGTTTTATATTCTCCAATATACTCTCCATCTTCTATTTCTGAAAAATCTACATCATTTATTGGCATATTTTTTACTTCATCCATACAACCCGTCAAAACTGTCATCATTAATACAATGAAAATAAAGCATACTATTTTTTTTGAGCAGTTAGCTGTCATTGATTAAGCCCTCCCATTAATTTATCAGCAAACTTTTTAATGTTATTAACTTTTATAGCTGATTTACTCTCCTTTGTCTTAGACATAACCTTTACAGCCATTTTAGACATAAAATTCATTTTACTAAAATCATATTCATATCCAAAATGTTCTTTCACTGTAGCATGATTTAATAATTTTTTTCCAAATGAACTTTCAAACTGTTGATTTACCTGATCAACAAATCCACAACAAATAAATAGTCCTAACTTTTTCTTCATAATTATATCACTATTATCTGAGCAGAACTGCTTTACTTCATTTTGAATTTTTCCGACATAGATAGAACCACCAATCGCGATTGCATCATAATCGCTTAGATTCAAGCCTTTTACACTTCCTTTTTTTAAATTAACCAATTTAACATCTTGCCCTAAATGTTCAACCAACTTTTTTGCCGCCTTTTCTGTACATCCATACTTAGTAGCATAAACAACCAATACTTTCATCTCATTCACCTCTCATATGTAATGTTAATACTTTATAACTTAAACCTACAATAAATAAGTCACTTCCTCTTCTATCATCATCATTATCTCATCTTTAATCATCATACTTCTTTGTTTAATAAAAGACAGTAAAATTCCATTAATTGAACTCACTATTAAGTTTTCTACAATCGTTACTTTTTCTTTTGGAAATAAACCCTCTTCAGCACATTCTCTTAAAGCTTCCTTTAATACTAAAGCTACCTCGGGAAAATATACTCGTTCTCTTAACCCTTCTGGAACATCACCTACCTCTTCAAGAAATATTAACTGAAATATATTTGTATTTTCAACAAAATACTCAGTATAAGCTTTTGTTAAAGCAATTATTTTTTCCCTTACTTCCGTACAGTTTTCTGTTTTTCTTAATACGTAATCCTTACATTCATCCCAAAATTCAACTGCACAATGTAATAATAAATTATTTAAATCTGCAAAATAATTGTATAAAGTACCCGGAGCATATCCAGCTAGATCAGCTACCTTCTTAACTGTTAAATTGCTAAGCCCTTCCTCTTTAACAACTTTCTTGGCAGCCTCAATAAAATAACCTTTCATCCGCTGTTCTTGAATTGATTTTCTATCCACTTTTTAATCTCCTACTTCTTTTTTAGTCTTTTATAAATGCAATTCATTTGATGAACGTCATTCATGACATGAATATAATTTACCATATATTTTTGCTTTTGTCAATATGTTTTTCGAAAATTAAATAAAAAAAGACTTTGAACTATTCTCAAAGCCTTTAATACAATAATCTGATCAGCCTGTTGTAAAGCAGCACGAATGGCTTCACTAAGATCCTCTTTATCATCCCATTGTCCAAGCAATACGCACAACAACGTGGATTTACCCGACCCAATACGCCCAGTAATAACTGTAAAAGAACCACCTTTAACTTCAAAACTAACATTCTGTATCCCACAATTTGAATTTGGATGAAAGTAACTCAAATTACGAATTTCTATACTCTTTAATGGATCCAGCCCATCAATAACTTCACTACCTGCAATCTCTGGCAACTCCCCCTTCAAAAGACCAATCAATCGTTCAAAAGAGACACGTGCCTGTTGATATGCAGAAAGGAAACCTCCAAATATATCAGTAAAATCTGCAAAACGATACCAATAAGTCGTAAATAGTGCAAAATCACCAACACTAAAATCCCCTGCCCGCATCGACTGAGCCGCTAATAACAGAATCAAACCTGTTCCTAAATGCACTACATTATCTAAACCTGACTCCAACACCTTCACAAATAATGAAACACGTAACCCAGCCTTATGACGTTCTTGATTTAATTTTCGAAAATGACTAATAATATGTTCTCCTGCACCGATCACACGACCAGTTGCCTCGCGACTGGCCTCCCGATATTTGCGTACTCTCTTTCTTACCTGTTGAACCAGCGCCATGACTATCAGTAGTGGAAGAAAGACTAACAGGGTTAATCGAGAATTAATAGTGAGAAGAATTCCCACCGCTGTAACTGCACACAAAAACTTTCATCCAACCCTAAATCACCACTAAAACTATCCAAAATCTGTTTCACGATTAAACCAGGTAACAGTGGGATTACTTCAATTATTGACCAAAGAATTGCATTTGTCGATGTCCATCCCAAATTCTGACTTACATATGTAGAACCAATTGCCATTAACTGCTGGACTAATGCCACTCCAATAAATAAACCCCCCGCACTCAGTAAAATCCGTAGTTGCTCACCAGCCTGTGCCTTATCAATAAAAAAACGGACAATCTGCGGATTAATTAACCGAAGACCAATACCTAACAAGAGAACTTGAAACCATTGAGGTTTTAAGTACTTAGCTAATAATTTCCAATAAACACTCTTTCTCATTTTCATGGCTCATTCTCCTTATCATACTTTTTACCTAACTTATTAGTTTTTATATAGAACAAAAAAGACTGCAAAAAGGCATAGCCTTCCTCCAGTCTAAAATTACTAACTTTAGTTCTATAAGATGATCCCTTCTACTTGCAAAATCATAGTCACGCACCAACAATGGTGACAAAAAATCATTTATTGTTTTAAAAAATTAAAAAAGAAATTCCCTTAACTGAGAATTCCTTTAAAATTATATATTTTAGCGATTACCTCTTTTCTAGCAATACTAACCCTGTATTTTTGAAAACAACTAGAGTTCCAACTAATAATGTAATAAAATACGTGAATATGCGCCAGTTTAATATTACTCCACTTATAACCCCTAAGGGTATAAAATTTTTTAACAATAATGCCAAAATAAACTCTGCTCCACCTCCCGGAACGGGTACAAATACTGTAAAAAAGAATAATAAAATTTGAAGTTGAAAAACTAGCCAAAACGTAATATTTATCCCGAATCCTTTGATAACAAAATACAAAAGAGTAAACCTTAAACTCCAATAGACAACAGATAATAGCATAGTACCGAGTAAGTGTATTTTGCTATGCTTGAAATAATGCTTTATCGCGGACACAAAATCACTTATTTCTTGTTTCACAACATCTACAATCTTTTTTTTACGATTTTCTTTAATAAATTTTCGTAAAATCGGAAAAGTAAGTACCTTATCTATAGCAATAATAATCCAATGGCTTTTTACCATAAAAACATAGATTACCCCCAAAACAAATAAAACAATCAAAGGAACTAAAGCCCACGAATAGTTTTTTAGCCCTTTAAATAAGATTGGATTTTGAAAAATGACCAATGGAATCATAAATAAAAAGAAGAAAGCCTCTGTAGCATTTTCTAAAATAACTATAGCAGAGTTTTTTCCATATTTTTCCTCACCCTTAGATAACATAAAAATTTTGGCAGGTTGACCTCCAATACTAGAAGGTGTCACCAGTGCAAAATAATCTCCACAAAAAGAAATTTTGACTCCTCGAAAGAAATCCATTTTTTTTTGTAAACCTTCTGCCGCTATTTTAATTCTTAACCCCCCAATTAACCATTGAAAAATGTATACACCAATAAGTCCAACTAAATATCTATAATTAATCTGAAAAATTTGATTAAACTCATTCCCTTTTGCTGTAAACGCAAAAATAATACCCATAGAAATCAAACTAACTCCCAACGAAATTGCAATCTTTTTTCTCATTTAAGAATCTCCTTATAAAAATAATATAAACACATCATGATGGTTCCTAATTTGACAAGATCATAAGCAGCATTTGGTTTTTCATAGCTTTTCATGCGCCATTTTCATCTCTTCCAAACTTTGTGGGTGATTCATTAAAGTTTGAACATGAATATTTAATGAATACTTTCATAACCTATTTCGTCAAACTCATTACAAATTGCCTGGCTGTAGTATTGTATCAAAAAACCTGGAATGCAGTTTCAACTACATTCCAGGTTTTTTTGCAAAAAAATTTAACATAAAAAAACATCTATATTTTAACTAAGCAGGTGTAAATTAAATGATTAAAATGGTGAGGCTTACAGGGTTCGAACCTGTGACCTACAGATTAGGAATCTGTTGCTCTATCCTACTGAGCTAAAGCCCCACATTTGTTCCAACATTTATATTCTACCTCAAAGTAAAGATAATTTCAACCCCTTTAAGCAAATTAATCACCTTTTTTTGCAATTATATAGATTCTTTCAGATTCTTCACTTCCAAGATTCAAAGTAAATCCTTCAAAAATATCAATATCCTCAAAACCTGATTTCTGAAGTAACTCCTTTACTGTAGAGATTGGGTATGCTCGTTCAATATGAATCTCATCTTCCCTAAATAAACTTCCATCAGCTTGTTCTACAAAAAAAATCAATTCAATCTTCCAATAAGGGCCCTCAGGCTCTACACGGTCTTTCCAAAAACAATAATAGTCTTCCCCTTCTACAGCCGAATTGCCCTCTTCTATTGAGTTTAAGCGTTTAATTGTATTTAGATCAAAGATGAAATATCCATGAGGCGTTAAGGCATCATATACCTGTTGAAAAGCTTTATTTAAATCATCTTCTGTTAATAGATAATTCAAACTATCAAAAAGAGAAATCACTAAATCTACAGGTTCTTTAATTCTAAATTTTCGAAAATCATCCTGATTAAAAGATATTTCTCCGTTCTCCGCAGATGCTTTCTCCATCGCCACTTCAACCATATCCAGAGAACCATCAATTCCATGTACTTCATAGCCTCGTTTTGCAAGCAAAAAAGCTACATTACCAGTTCCACAACCTAAATCCAATACCGTCTTTGGATGATAGTCAATCTTCTTTAACAATGTTTCTAAATAATCTACCCATTCAGCGTAAGGAACTGTAGACATTATCTCATCATAATATTGAGCAAAGAAAGTATATGCTTTATTTATTGTCACTTTTTACACCTCTAACAATTCTTAAATTCATCATTTCGCTTTTTTCAAAGGATACTTTTTAAAAACTGATCTCCGAACCAGTCCTTCTTTCTTAAAGCCAACCTTCTCATATGCCTTGATTGCACGTTCATTATACTCATACACTTCTAAAGATATTCTCCTTAGATTTAAAACTCTAAAACAATAACCTAGGAATAATATAGTCGCCTCAGTTCCAAAGCCTTTTCACCATACAACATCTAGTCTCGACTCCCTTCATAAAATAAAATATATTCGATTCCTTCTTCTTTAATAAATCCAAATTGTTCATAAAGAATTCTAGCACTTAAGTTATCTCTCTTAACATTTAACATAATCGATGATATATCTTTTTCTACAAACCATTCAATTGCTCTTTTCAAAAGTTGCTTTCCAATACCTAACCCTTGATAATCCTGATGAACTCCAATGCGAACCAAATGGCCTTCTGTGTTTTCTATTATTCGATTATAATTATACCCTACCACTTGGCCCATAAAATAAGCTACAAATAGCTTAGCATTCGCATTTTGAGCCATTTGATAAAAGTTCTCTCGAGAATTCCAGAACTCAGGCATAAAGATTCCTTTCTCTAATTCAATTAGTTTGTCAACATCTTCTTCCCAAAATGGACGTATCTTTACTGGTAATCCGTTAAACTCTGGAACAGTGCAATTTTTTTTCCGATATTGAATCATTTCTGTGTGAATCTCAAACCCTTCATTTAAAACAATCCTTAGGATATGATCAGACTTTGTAAAACAAAAAAGCATTCGGTTATCCTGTCCACTATATTTATATAATATAAATGCTAAAAATTGTTTAAAAAAATGAATAAAATTTAGAGAATCTTCATCCATAGTTGAATAGATTCCATGAATTCTTATACCCTGGTCTCGAAATGGCCTTACTAAACAGACTATCATTGGAAGATTATTTTCAGTAATAAAATATACCCCTTCAAGAGAATTTTTTGAATAATCTAATCCGTATGAAAAAGTATCCACGTCAATATTTACTTTTTGACAAAACTCTTGAAGAAGTTTTACATCATCTTTAGTTCCTTTGAAAATTTTCATTAAAACTCACTCATTTCTAATATATTTCTCGTATATCGGCAGAAAATCTTCTACTAAAACTCCCATCAGTATATCATCAACATATTCTCCATCCACATAAGAACCTTCTTTTTGCACAACTTCCTGCTGAAAGCCACATTTTTCATATAAGCTTATCCCACGTTAATTAGTCACAAAGACAAATAATTGTATCCTCTGAAAATTTAATTGAGTAAATCCAAAATTACAAAGGTTCATCAAAGCATCATAACCATAACCTTGTCCCCAAAACTTTTTAGCTAAAAATAATCCCAAACAGATTAGGTATTATCATTCGACGGGAAAGATAATTCTCCTTCTTTGAACTAGCTAATTTATATAATAAGTATTAAAAGAAATCCCGAGCAACAAATCCTATCCATTTTTTAGGACCTGCCACCCGGGTTATTTAAAAAAGTATATGAGTATTTGATAAATTTTATTCCTATTTAAATGATAATTATAAAAATCAAACTAGTTATCTGTGTTAGCTGGATAACGGTAATGGCCTATAATCTCCCAATCAAGCAGAACACTATCTTCAATAGTTATAAAAGCGTTATGAATTACCAACGGCACTCCTACCCTGTTTTTACGGTCACTTATTACACCTGTATGATATAACCCAGCAGGCATCTTCCAGCACACAATATCTCCTGCCTTCCAGGTATCCTTTGTCATTTCATCATACTCAATGGGCAAAACATTTCCATGACTCTGAAAAAACACCATCTGATTTGGTACACGACGATGATCAATATTGGAATCAGTTTTTGATAAACCCCAAAGCTTAGGATATAATTCAAAATTTGATTTCATATCCTCATGAATCAATTGCTGAAGATCATATTCTGCCTTCCTTAAAGCTCTTATTACAACATCAGTACATGCACCTACATTTGGATTCACATCACCCATAGGATAATCTAATCGTTGATAGCTTGCATCATATATAACCCTGTTTAAAACCTCTTCCCGAGCACCTATCACTATCCAATCAGATACTGTTCGATCTTCAACTGGTTTTTGATAAACCGATGACCTATAGGATAACCAGGGTAATAGTAAAGACTGTAAACGTGGAGAATAATAAGTTATTAGACCTAGAATAATAAGAAGTATAAAAACAGATAAAGCGACAATTTTTAATTTTCTCAAATAATCACCTCCTATAATCTTTCCTTCGTAAAATATTTATTAATTCCTGCCTTATACAAATTGTTTTGAGTTTTTTATTTTTAAGGAAACTTATCATTACTTTTTGCATATACTGTATTATGAACAATTAAAGTGAAATAAAGGGGAGTAGCTCACAAAGTCTTTATGACTTTGGACACTGTTGCGACATACTGGTGCCTTGCACCCGCTTCAGTGCAAGGAAAACCTTGAGAGCGAGACTTTTGTTTCAACAGTTTTGTGCTGTTGAAATAAAGGTCTTTTATTTTTGCTATATATATTTTTTAAAGAAAAGGAAAAATAAAAAGGTCTTCCTAAGAAGACCATTAAGCATTAATAAAACATTCGCCCTATCTGTGTTGTCAAGAAACATATTACAATAGCTATAACAGTAGGTATCACTGCAGCCATTAGCGTCCATTTAAAACTCCTTGTTTCCTTATGAATAGTCCATAGCGTCGTACCACACGGAAAATGTAATAATGAGAATAGCATTACATTTAATGCAGTCAACCAGGTCCATCCATTTGTAATGAACAATTGACGAATTGCTTCTAAACTATCCAACTCTAACATAGCTCCCTGTGCCAGGTATGACATGAAAATGATGGGTAAAACAATCTCATTTGCGGGTAGCCCCAAAATGAAAGCCATTAGGATAATCCCATCTAACCCAATTGTTCGTGCAAAGGGATCCAACCAATCTGCTACATAACCAATCAAGCTTACATCTCCAATATGTATATTAGCCATAATCCAAATAATTATACCTACTGGGGCAGCCACCACTACAGCACGGCCGAGAACAAAAATAGTACGATCCAGGAAGGAACGGATAAGAACACGACCGACCTGTGGCTTTCTATAAGGAGGTAATTCCAATGTAAAGGACGAAGGAATACCTCTCAAGAGTGTTTTCGATAAACCCCAGGAAACTAACAACGTAACTCCAATCCCTATCAATACTAAACCAACGACTGCACTGGTGGCGATCAGAGAGCTATATGTTGAAGAAACAATACCTCCGATAAATATTGATGCAATTATAATCAAAGTTGGAAACCGCCCATTACAGGGAACAAAATTATTCGTAAGGATCGCAATTAACCTTTCACGCGGTGAATCAATAATCCTGCAAGCGATTACACCTGCTGCATTACACCCAAACCCCATACACATTGTCAGAGACTGTTTCCCATGAGCACCTGCTTTTTTAAATATACGATCCAAATTAAAGGCAACTCTAGGCAGATAACCTAAATCCTCAAGAAGTGTAAACAAAGGAAAGAAAATAGCCATTGGCGGCAACATTACTGATACTACCCATGCAAGGGTTCTATATACTCCCAATATTAATATTCCATTCAACCAGTGAGGTGCATTTATAAGTACGAACAAATCTATCAATCTCTCCTCAATCCAAAAGAGACCTGTTGCCAATAATTGGGAAGGATAATTTGCACCAGTTATCGTAAGCCAGAAAACTATTCCTAAAAGAAATAGCATAATTGGATAGCCAGTATATTTGGACGTCAACACATTATCAATCATCCGATCCCAATCTCGCACTTTCTGTTCTTTCTTTACCACAACTTCAGAAATTTTTTCTGCCTTTTCAAAGATACTAGAAACAATTCGATCCCTGAGATGACAATCTCTAAGCTTTGATTGATTCATATTTCCTCACCTCACTGATCAGATTCTTAGGTAATTTAACATCAAGATATTTTTCAATCCCTTCCCGAATCGTCGTATCACCATCAATCAAACGCAAAGCAAGCCAACGAGAATTTAACTGGCCCAACTCTATCTCTTTTAATAAAGGCTCAATACTAGCAATCTTCTCCTCCACTTCAGGATCATAAATCATTTTAATGGGTTTTAAAGAAAGCTTTCCTAAAGCAACATCATTAATGACCTGTTTTAAACCCGCTAAGCCTTCCCCATCGCGTGCCACTGTACCTACAACAGAAACCCCCAATTCCTTTTGAAGTCTCAATAAATCAACCTGTATCTTCTTTCGCCTTGCTTCATCCATCAGATTTACACAGACCACAACTTGATTAGTAATCTCCATCACCTGTAACACCAAATTTAGATTTCTTTCCAGACAGGTTGCATCTGTAACAACTACTGTAACGTCAGGCTCAGCAAAACAAATAAAATCTCTAGCGACTTGCTCTTCTACAGAATTTGCAAAAAGTGAATAAGTTCCCGGTAAATCGACAAGAATAACCTCTTGATCTAAAAATTTATAACTTCCTTGTGCCAGTAAAACTGTCTTCCCTGGCCAATTCCCTGTATGTTGATTCAAACCAGTTAAAGCATTAAAAACCGTACTTTTTCCCGTATTCGGATTGCCAGCCAAGCCAATAACCAATTGGTTTTTTAGTTGTTTAACTGCTAATAAATCCCGTAACACAGATGAGCCTACAGAATGATATGTTAATCCCATTTATATATTCTCTCCTTTCATTTCCTACAAGGTTTGCACATACACCTGACTGGATTCCTCTTTACGTAAAGCAATTACAGCTCCTCTGATTAAAAAAGCGGTTGGATCACCAACTGGGCTTCTACGAATAGCCTCTACAAGTGTTCCAGGAACCAACCCTAAATCTAATAACCGCCTTCGAATTAATCCAACTGCCTCTAATCTAGTCACTCTCCCTTTCATACCTAGGGCAAGTTGGGATAACGATTGTTCCTTTGACATCAAACTCCCTCCCTTTCCAGCAAAATAGTCTAAGCTAACATGTTAGCTTAGACTAACTTTAATGCAGTAAGATATTAAATACAATATATAGTATGAATTATTTGAAATTTGGTGCATTGTTTACAAAAAAAATAGTGGGCAATTATTCACCCACTATCCAATCAACTATTATAAATTATTAACATTTGCTCTTCGTAATAATTGAAGTACTTTTGTCCTAGCTCTAGTTTTGTAATCAAATTCCAGACCATATCTAATTATTTCAGGCATATAATATCCATCATCTAATTGTATTAAATACCCTTGTTGTTCCAACGATTTAACTTCGTTAGAAACGAGGTCAAAATTTTCTAATTTAAATGGCATTTTTCTGGAATTCAAAGATACTTTAAATTTAGCAAATATCACTTTAATATGTGGCATTTCATCCTCAATTTCCTCTATTTTCTTCTTTGAACATGGTTTAATTGCATTTTTGATTGCTCTTGGAAGTAAATAACGATCTTCAAAAGAAGCCTTAGACTTTAACGTCTCAAATGCTGCTTCTCTCAAAAAGCGGACAATATCTCGAGCTTGTAAACGTCCTTTTAAGTCAGAAAGTGCCGCCAAAACCCAATCCGCAGATTTTGCTTCTCTTGAATTCACACTCCCAAGCTTTATTCCCCATAATGGATACAATGTTTCAATCAAAGCTTCTTCAGTAGCTAACTCAATGTTATTCAATTCATGTTCAAATTCTGCTTCAGTAGCCCACCATAAAACTAACCTTAATGCTTCTACTCTATTCCACTTTAATTCATATGAGGCATATTGAGAAGAAAACTGTCCCCAATTTTGTTCAATAGCATTTTTCGCTATATCCTGACGTGAAAAGATAATCAACCCAATATGGTTGTTTGGAAAAGAACGTAATTCATTAATAATATCCTGTAATAATATCCTTACAGCAATCTTTTGTACATTTTTTTCTGAAACGTTTTGAAATAGATCTTCAAGCCCATCTACAACAAAAACTATCCGTCTATTCCTGCCTTCTAAATAATTCTGCAATTCCTCAAAAGACTCAAAATCCAAACCCGTACTTCTTAAAAGCTCATCCTTCCAAATCTTATACCATTCTGCCTCACTTGTATATTCATCTTGATATCCTTGAACTCTCGTAGTAATTCCCCTTATCTCTTTAATGCTCATAGCAAATCGAAGACTCTTATTAATTTCTTCTACAGCACTACTAATTTTATCTGTTTTCATACTTTTAGGTACTATAAATGGAACAATGTGTGTTTTTTGTGTAAATTCCGCTACTCCGTCTATCTTACTGCTAAACGCCTCCCACGTGCCTGTATTTATCATCTGTGAATAAAGAAATGTTTTCCCTGAACCTTTTGTTCCTAGTAAAACAGAAATAGGAATATCATACTTAAATTTCCGCACAAAATTTCTAATCGAAGAGGTAATCATAAACTTATCCATTGACATAGATTCAGCATATTCTATTTCTGAGGTAATTTTATCTAAGCGTTTCAAAAAAATCTCTCTCTGTTCTTTTCCTATTGGTGCATTATCTTTCTTTTGAGGAATCCAATCCAATACAATCTCTTCAACTTTTTTCAACATCTGTGTTCCTCTAAGCTTATTCGCTATCATATCAAACCCATCTAAATGGATTAATTCCTGTGCAAATTCTAAAAACACAACAGGAACTTCAATATCATTTTCTAAAGCTTCTTCATTTAGAATATTCACTTCATCTAATATTTCTTGTTGTAGCTTAAGCAACACATCTGACGATAATTCGGGAAGAACCATCGTAATAAATATATATGGAAGCGGATAATCTCGATCAATAGGTTTTGTATATATTTCTTTCAAAAGTGCATGTATTCCCTCCCGAGATTGTAATGAAGTTGTTGTTACATATACTTTGCGTATTCTAGGATCAAATAAAAGTGGTGCAGAAAATTCACTTACACCTGCACGCAAATCTACAAAAATAGCATCTACACCTAATTCTTTACCTAGTTCAGACAAAAAATCTCCAATTATCCATTCTCTACCTACCATTTGAATCATCTTTTGTGGAGTAACAGGCATATCCATCAATTGATATGGTAAATGGTCTTCATCACGGTAAGCGGGTAGAAAATAGTGCTCAACAAATTGTCGCTCGCCTAAATTTTCTAAAGCTATCGTCTGAATCTTTTTTGCAATAACAGGTATAGCACTCCTCCAATCATCTTCTTCATGTAAAATAGAATAAGCATCCAAAAGACTAATATCACTTATATTGTTTTTAGATACTATCCAAGTTAGTCCAGGTGCTTCTAAATCTGCATCTACAATCAACAATTTATAAGAATTGCTACCTTTTTTCAAACTACTTATCGCTTGCACAGATGAAAGCATAGATAATGTTCTACCAACTCCACCTTTATAAGAATGAAAAGCAATAACTGGAACTCCAGTGAGTGGCTTTATTCCTGTTGGATCCCTATTTAACGATTTAAACAAAGGTAATGAATATATATCGTCTTCATCTAAATCAGTCTCTTCTTCATAAACCACCTTTAAAATTTTATCTTTATAGTTCAGACGAATTTCTTCTGTATCTACAGAAAAAAAACCCCTGAAGAATGACTTTAATAAACCAGAAAAAGCATCTTTATTTTTTTCTAAAGACCCTTCCTCTATATAAATAATAACTTCATCGTTATAGATATCTATTTCTCTCCACTTTTCATGCCATTTATCTCTAAATTTATATTTAAATGCTCTTTCTACGTCATATGATGTATAATAAAATGACATATTATTCTCCTCCTCAATTCAATTTTTTTCGCTTAATTTCTGCCTTTATGTATTTTAATATCTCAAGAAGTTCTTTTTCAATCTTACTCTCAATTTCTATATCACATTCTATTCCATAACGCCATACTTGATTATATTCTGATGAATTTGCTACAACTTTTTTTCCACCCTTATCTATCATCTTAGTTGGTAGAGATGGTAAATTAAAACTTCTTACATTTAATATTTTCAACAACTTTTCAATACTATGCCCTTGACTACCTTTAAATTGATCTGAAAGTTTCTTACCCTCATATAAAATTATTTTAAAATCTTTTGTACTACTCTTTTTATATATATCCAGTATTAAATATTTCAAACCACATTCAATCGCATAAAACAGTAATAGTTTTTCGGATTTACTTGAAGATGAAGAATTTGAATTATATTTATTGTAATGTAAATTAAATGCTTTTCTAAATTCCCGCTTTTTTGCATGAATCATAAAAGTCATCACCCTATTCATTTAAATATAAAACAAATTGGAAATTAATTCATTTTAGAAGATAAGCTTAATCATTTTATTTTTTGTAAATTTATATTATATTATTATAACATAAATAGAATTGTAGTACAAGCCAAAACTCACTTGTTAACCTAAAAAATCACCCCTTCCTTTCGTTCCTATTATGTGTTTCCTACCAAACTCTCACTTCATAATAGGAATCACCATAATCTTTTCATTCGTAAATTATTGATAAAATCCTGCCTTTACTTGAAAATAAAAAGGTCTTCTGATGAAGACCATCTTTTGCCAAAGCAACTCATCTTTTTTCAATTATTCTTAGCAACCTATCTGGGTAATTAGTAAAAATTCCATCTACACCAACTGCAAGCACCTTTTTCATCTGTTCTTCATCATCAATAGTATAGGTATTTACCTTCATCCCAGCATTGTGAGCTCCTTCTATCAATTCTGGACAGATATTGTGAACAGCTGGGTGAATAGCCTCAGCATCTAAATCCTTAGAATATTCCCAGGGTTCATTGATCCCCAAAACATAAAGAACTCCAATTTTAGCTGTAGGTTCAATTTCTTTAAGATGCTTTAGACTGTTATGATTAAAAGATGAATATATAACTCGATCTTCCATATTATAGAGACGGCAATATTCCAAAACCTTTTCTTCAAGACCAGGGTATTCACAATTTCCAGTTTTCAATTCAATATTCAAAGTGATAGGATAATTTTTGATAAGTTCCAAAACCTCAGGTAGAGTTGGAATAGTTGTTCCCGCATACTCTGAATCAAACCAGTTTCCAGCATCTAGTTTTTTAAGTTCATCCTTTGTGAATTCTTTTAAAAAACCATTTCCATTCGTTGTTCGATCTATTTTCTCATCATGGATAACCATTACTTCACCATCTTTAGAAAGTTGAACATCCAATTCAATCCCTGTTACTCCAACCTCTAATGCTTTTGTAAAAGCTGGCAGAGTATTTTCAGGAGCTTTTCCAGAGAATCCCCTGTGTGCAAAAACTATAGGTTTGTTATCTATCATCAAAATTCCTCCCATCAAAATAATCTTCAGTTATATTATATGTTTCTTCATCAGCTTAAATCATCTAAAAATAAAAAGCCACTCCAATAAAGAGTGGCTTTATCAATCAATTAACTAAATACGTTCTCTAATAAACCTCCAGATCACATCAGCACCTTCACCTGTCTCAGCAGAGAAAAAGGTAAACATCTGATCTTCCGGTAAATCCAGTGTTTTATAAATCAAATCTTTCTGTGGCTTTCGCTTGCTTTTAGAAATCTTATCTACTTTCGTGGCAACAATCAAGGTTGAGATATTCATCTCAGTTAACCAATCATACATCATCAGATCATCACCAGATGGTTTATGACGTGCGTCTATAAGTTGGATTACCCCTGACAGATTTGAACGATGAACAAGATAATGTTCAATCATCTCACCCCATTGTTCTTTTACACGTAGAGGTACTTTTGCAAATCCATACCCAGGGAGATCAACAAAATAAAATACATCATCCATCTTATAAAAATTAATTGTTTGAGTGCGTCCTGGTTGAGAACTGGTTCGAGCTAATTTTTTGTAACGAATCAATTTATTAATCATTGACGATTTTCCCACATTTGAACGCCCTACACAAGCGATCTCGTTACGTGAATGAGGTGGATATTGCTTTTCACTAACAGCACTAATAATAAACTCAGGATTATTTATTTTCACTTTCCTCACCTCGACTCATTGCCACGTCAAGAACTTCATCCATATGCTCAGCTAAAATAAACTCTAGTTCTTTCTTCGCTGCTGAAGGAATCTCTTCTATATGTCTTTCATTTTCCTTTGGTAAAATAATAGTCTTAATTCCAGCACGGTGGGCTGCTAACACCTTTGTTTTAATTCCACCTACTGGTAAAACTCGACCACGTAATGTGATCTCACCAGTCATAGCTAGATCACCACGAACAGGGCGATTACTTAAAGCAGAGATGATGGCTGTTGTAATAGTAATCCCAGCCGAAGGGCCATCTTTAGGTACAGCACCTTCTGGTACATGAATGTGTATATCATATTTAGTATGGAAATCTTCTGGTAAACCTAATTCTTCTCTTTTAGTGCGGGCATAACTTAAGGCTGCTTGAGCAGATTCTTTCATCACATCTCCTAATTGACCAGTCAAAGTCAGTTTCCCTTCACCTTTGACGACAGCCACTTCGATATCTAGAATATCACCACCCACTTGAGTATAAGCCAATCCAGTAACAACTCCAACTCGATCCTTCAAAGCACTTTTATCATAGTGGAACTTTGTAATCCCTAAATACTTCTTTAGATTTTGTGCTGTAATTCGACTTAATGTCTCTTTTCCTTTAACAACATCTTTTGCAACTTTACGAAAGATTGTTCCAATCTCCCGTTCTAAATTACGTACTCCAGCTTCTCTAGTGTAATTTTGAACGATCATTTTGATAGCACTTTCAGAAATGGAGATATTTTTTTCATTCAATCCATGTTCTTCCATCTGCTTAGATATCAAATGTCGCAAAGCAATTTGAACTTTCTCCTCTTCCGTATAACCAGGAATCTCCATAACTTCCATACGATCTAATAAAGGTCGTGGAATAGTATGAGCAACATTTGCAGTTGTAATAAACATAACTTTGCTTAAATCAAAAGGAACTTCCAAATAATGATCAGTAAAAGTACCATTTTGTTCTGGATCTAGTACTTCTAATAATGCTGAAGCAGGATCACCTCTAAAATCAGAGCTCATTTTATCAATTTCATCTAACAGAAATACTGGATTTTTAGCTCCAGCATCCCGCATAGCATTAATTACACGACCTGGACGGGCACCAATATATGTACGGCGATGACCTCTAATCTCTGCTTCATCCCGAACTCCTCCTAATGATAAACGAACAAATTCGCGATTAACAGCACGAGCAACTGAACGACCTAATGAGGTTTTTCCAACACCAGGTGCACCAATTAAACAAAGAATCGGACTTTTCATTTTTGGTGATAGTTTACGAACCGCAAGATATTCTATGATTCGCTCCTTCATATCTTCTAATCCATAGTGGTCTTCATTTAAAATTTCTTCTGCCCGCGCTAAATCTAGTTCTTCATCTGATACATCATTCCAAGGTAACTCTAGAATTGCATCTAAGTATGTCCGAATGACTCCAGATTCTGCAGCATTTGCAGGTAAATATTCTAAACGCCGAACTTCTTTTAATGCCTTTTCTTCCACAACTTCTGGTAAATCAGCTTTCGCAATCTTTTCCTGGTAGTCTTCAATTTCTGCTGCATCATCTGAACCCAACTCTTCCTTAATTGCTTTTAACTGTTCACGCAGATAGTATTCTTTTTGGGTTTTTTCAATTTGCTTTCTTACACGTCCATGAATCTCTCGCTCAACTTCAAAAATCTCTACTTCTCGACCAATAATTTTGTATAGTTCTTCCAATCTCTCCCATGGTTCTAAGATCTCTAACAATTCCTGCTGATCCTTCAATTTCAGTGACATATGAGATACAATCAAATCCGCTAAACGTCCAGGCAATTCTTCATTAACTAAAGTATTCATTACTTCCAATGGAATCTTACGATTTACCTTAATGTAAGATTCAAATTTTGTCAAAACAGCACGCATTAAAGCTGTGATCTCAATTCCCTTAACGTTTTTCTCTTCAACTAGTTCATATGATGCAGAATAAAACGGATCATCTTGAACAAAATCAATTATTTTTGCCCTTTTTAATCCTTCAACAACAATTTTTATTGTTCCATCTGGCAATTTTACCAGTTGCTTAATTTCAGCAATTGTACCCACGGAAAAAAGATCCTTCATTGTTGGTTCTTCAGTATCTTCAGTTTTTTGTGCAACCAACAAAATTTGCCGTTCATTATCCATTGCCTCTTCTAAGGCAGCAATAGATTTTTCGCGACCCACTAATAAAGGAAGCACGTTATTAGGAAAAACAACGATTCCACGCAAGCAAAGAACGGGAACATCTAAATCATCCTTTATCCAATCTAATTCTTCATCAACGGGCATAGTAACAATATCCACATGCAGTTTTTCATGTGCACTATTTTCACCCATTATACCTCACCTCCAACAAATACAAATATAGCAACATCTCTTCTTCTTATATTTCTCTTAAATTGGCATAATTCCTGCAAATAAGTTAACTTATATGATTACCTTTTTAAAATGATCCAATCTGATCTCAGAATTTTTCAGAAGAGAATTATTTAGAACTTCTTCTAGAGTAGAAACAGGAATAATTTCAACATCATCTATTTCATCAAAAATATTTTGCCAGTTCTCCTTAGGAATGATAATTTTTTTAGCTCCTGCTCGACGAGCTGCATCAATTTTTGCTACAACCCCACCAATTGGTTTAACCAAGCCTCGAATTGAGACTTCTCCTGTCATAGCGACATAATTATTCACTGGGATTTCTGTTATAGCAGAATAAATAGCTGTTGCGATTGTGATACCTGCTGAAGGGCCATCGATAGGAATTCCACCTGGAAAATTAACATGAATATCATATTGGCGTGGATCTATTTCCATTAAACGTCTTAGTACAGTTACCACATTTTCAACTGAACCCCGCGCCATACTCTGACGCTTCATCTTGCGTCCAGGGCCACCCAACTCTTCTTCATCAATTACCCCAGTAACCTTAATTTCTCCAGATCCATCTTCTGCTTGCAGTGCTGAGACTTCAAGTTCAATTAAAACTCCCATATTTGGCCCAACCACAGCTAATCCATTGACAAATCCAACCTGTGGTTCTGTTGGTACTTTCCGATCCGGCCTTGGATTATACTGACCGCTATTTATCACCCGCTCCATATCTTCAACTATAACTTCATTTCTATTTGCCTCTATTGCAAGCCCTCCAGCCAACTGAACCATATTTACAGCTTCTCTACCATTAGTAGCATATTTATTTATAACTTCTAAGGCTTTTTCGTGAATTTTGAAATCCATTTTCTGACCAGCATTTTTTGCAATAATCCCTATCTCTTCAGGAATTAATCCTCGAAAATAAACCTCTAAGCATCGACTTCTAATCGCAGGGGGAATCTCATGAGACATCCTAGTTGTCGCTCCTACTAATCTAAAATCTGCAGGTAAACCATTTTGAAATATATCATGAATATGTTGAGGAACATTTGGATCTTCCTCATTATAATAAGCACTTTCTAGAAAAACTTTTCGATCTTCCAATACTTTCAAAAGCTTATTCATCTGAATAGGATGGAGTTCCCCAATCTCATCAATAAATAATACCCCCCCATGTGATTTAGTAACAGCACCTGGTTTTGGTTGAGGAATGCCAGCGACACCCATAGCTCCTGCTCCTTGATAAATTGGGTCATGAACTGAACCGATTAATGGATCAGCTATCCCTCTCTCATCAAAGCGAGCTGTTGTAGCATCTATTTCTACAAACTTTGATTCTGCATTAAAAGGTGAACGAGGATTATTTTTTGCTTCCTCTAAAACAACCCTTGCTGCTGCGGTTTTTCCGATTCCAGGTGGTCCATAGATGATCACATGCTGCGGATTAGGACCACATAACGCTGCCTTTAAAGCATCAATACCGTCTCTTTGACCGATAATGTCATCTAATTTTGTAGGGCGAGTTTTCTCTGAAAGAGGCTCTGTTAAAGAAAGACTCCGTAAACGCCGCAATTTATCCATCTCTTTTCGAGATTCCTTCTGTACTGCCACTTTAGTCCCTTGTTGTGATTTGAGTAGATTCCAAAAATAGAGGCCAATGACAATAACAAAGAAAATTTCTATAATGTTGAATAAACTGTAGCTCATTAAATCGTACCTCCCTTTAGTTGCGCTATGCACGTCTCTATCTAAAGGTAGTATAACCTGCCAAGAAGTTGTTCATCCTTCTTTTATAAAAATAAACCTGTGGACTTAGTCCACAGGTTTAAAAAACGAGTGTTATGCAGTTTCTTCCTTTTCAGAACTAATGACTCTTGGAGGCAATTTCTTTTCAACTACATCCTGGGTAATAATTACCTTTTGAATATCTTCATCGGAAGGAATTTCATACATAATATCCAAAAGAATGTCTTCAAGGATAGCACGAAGACCTCTTGCACCAGTTTTTCTTTCTATAGCTTTTTTTGCAATACCCCGCAGAGATGCTTCATTAAATTCTAATTCTACATCATCTAACATGAAGAATCTTTCATATTGTTTACTCAGAGCATTTTTAGGTTCAGTTAAGATACGAATCAAGTCATCTTCTACTAATTCATGTAAGGTAACAAGAATTGGTAAACGACCAACAAATTCAGGAATTAGACCAAATTTCAAGAGATCCTGAGGTAAAATTTGGATAAGAAGGTCTCCCACCTTTTCCTGTAACTTACTTTTAATATCAGCTCCAAAGCCTAACACCTTATTATTTGTACGTGATTTGATCATTTTTTCTAACCCATCAAAGGCACCACCACAGATGAAAAGAATATTAGTTGTATCAAGTTGGATAAATTCCTGATGGGGGTGTTTGCGACCACCTTGAGGTGGAACACTGGCTACGGTTCCTTCAAGAATTTTAAGTAAAGCTTGCTGAACACCTTCTCCAGAAACATCCCTTGTAATCGATGGATTTTCTGATTTGCGTGCAATTTTATCGATTTCGTCGATATATATTATACCACGTTCTGCTTTCTCAATATCATAATCAGCAGCCTGAATCAATTTTAGCAAGATATTTTCTACATCTTCACCTACATACCCTGCTTCTGTTAAAGAAGTTGCATCGGTGATTGCAAAAGGTACATCCAAAATCCGAGCTAGAGTCTGAGCTAATAATGTTTTACCAGAACCAGTTGGTCCAATCAATAAAATATTACTCTTTTGTAATTCTATATCTTCTACTTTTAGACTTGAATTGACCCTTTTATAATGATTATATACTGCTACTGATAAAGATCTCTTTGCTTTTTCCTGACCAATAACATACTGATCTAGAATAGACTTGATCTCTTTTGGCTTAGGCACATTTTGAAGCCCAAGATCCATTTCATCGCTAAATTCTTCCTCAATAATCTCATTACACAACTCTATACATTCATCACAAATATACACTCCAGGGCCAGCGACTAATTTCTTCACCTGATCCTGAATCTTCCCACAAAATGAGCATTTGAGCTGGCCTTTCTCATCCCCAAACTTGAACATTATATCACCTCTTTAAAAAATTACCCCTTGAGTTCATCCTGGCGGCTGATAATTTTATCAATAAGACCATACTCTTTTGCTTCTTCTGCAGACATGAAAAAGTCTCTTTCAACATCTTGCGCGACTTTATCAAAAGGTTTATTTGTATGTTTTGCTAAAATATCATTTAGAATATGTTTGAGTCTTAATAATTCTTTAATCATAATTTCTGCATCAGTAGCTTTCCCGGATGCTCCACCTGCAGGTTGATGAATCATTATCCGAGAATAAGGAAGAGCGAAACGCTTTCCATGTGCCCCCGCAGAAAGCAAAAGTGCACCAGCACTAGCAGCTTGACCCATACAGATAGTTGAAACATCTGATTTGATATATTGCATTGTATCATACATAGCTAGAGCTGCAGTAACTGAACCACCAGGACTATTAATGTAAAAGTGAATATCTTTGTCTGGATCCTCTGCTTCTAAAAACAGAAATTGAGCAATAATCAAATTGGCAACCTGATCATTTACCTCTGACCCCAAAAAAACAATCCGATCCTTAAGCAAACGGGAATATATATCATAGGAACGTTCACCACGACTCGTTTGCTCCACAACAATAGGTACTAAAGCCATATTACTCCTCCTCTCAAGATTCATCATACCCAAAAAATACGTGATTTAAACCTATTTCTTGTTCTTTTCTAGCAAGAAATCAATAACTTTTTCCATAGTCATACCATAAGTTAAATTATCTAACCCACCTTGTAACGACAAGTTTTGTTTTAATTGTTTCGGATCTTGATTATTTTTTTCAGCTAATTCTTGAATCTTACTATCTATTTCGTCATCTGTAAGTTCAATACCTTCTTTTTCGGCAACTGCTTCCAAAGTCAGGTTAACGCCTACTCTTTTTTCGGCCTCCGCATTATTTTGTTCTTTCCATTGTTCAATATTAGAACCAGTATACTCTAAAAACTTTTCAAATGGAATTCCTTGTTGCTGAAGACTATAGGACATATTCTGTTGCATTTGATTCAATTCATCTTCAACCATTTTTTCTGGAATATCAATCTCAGAATTTGCAGCCACAGTATCGATTACCTTATTTTCAAATTCTCTTTTAGCTTGTTCTTTTGCGTTCACTTCTAGTCTATTCTTAGTATCGGCCTTTAATTCATCCAATGTTTCAAATTCACTAGCATCTTTTGCGAAGTCATCAGTTAATTCTGGAACATCTTTTACTTTGATCTCTTTTACAGTTACTTTAAAAACTGTAGATTTACCAGCGAACTGTTCAGCATGATAATCTTCTGGGAAAGAAACATTAACTTCTACTTCTTCACCAGCATTTACACCAATCAATTGTTCTTCAAAACCTGGAATAAAAGAGTTAGAACCAATCTCTAAAGAATATTCTTGACCAGCGCCACCTTCAAATGGCTCACCATCAATAAATCCTTCAAAATCAATAATAGCAAAGTCACCTTTCTCAACTGTAGTCCGTTCTATGGTTTTTAATTGAGTATGACGTTGTTGCAATAACTCTAACTCACTATTTATTTCTTCATCAGTTACTGCAATTTCTTCTTTCTCTAATTCAAGATCTGTGTATTGACCTAATGTCACCTCTGGTTTAACAAGTACTCTTGCTGTAAAAGTACATGGTTGACCAGCTTCAATGTTAACATCTTCAACTTCTGGAGTATCAATTGTATCAATACCTGATTCAACTACTGCATCAGAATAAGCTTCAGGTAACAAAATATCTAAAGCATCTTGATAAAGAACTTCTACACCAAATCTGGCTTCTAACATTTTACGTGGAACACGACCTTTTCTAAAGCCAGGAATCTTTACTTCTTTTGCAACTTTTTTATAAGCTTTGTCCAATGCTGCAGAAACTTTTTCAACATCCACTTCCACTTTAAGAATTACTTGACTTCCTTCTAATCTTTCATGACTAACTTTCATTTAACTGCCCCCTTATTTAATTCTATGTATCTTTTCTAAAAAATTGCATTAAAAACCACTATAAATAAATTCTACAACCATAGTATATTTCCTGCTTATGTAAATATACTATTTAGATTTAGAAAATACATTTTTTCTGATAATAAAACAATCCTCGGTTTTTAAACCGAGGCTCGTGTACTTACAATATGGGGTGAGTGATGGGATTCGAACCCACGGCCTCAGGAGCCACAATCCTGCGCTCTAACCAACTGAGCTACACCCACCATAATGGCACGCCTGAGAGGATTCGAACCTCTGACCTACGGATTAGAAGTCCGTTGCTCTATCCAACTGAGCTACAGGCGCATATTATCAACATGGCTAACGGATTTTTAAGTTTTCTAACAAACGAATTACCGCTCCCCACCTCTTATTATTATATACACTTTTATAAGTTTGTCAACACTTTTTTAACACATTTTGATTAAGAAACGATTAAAATTCAATTTTAAAAAAAATAATTTTTAGTTAAGAGTTTGTTTATTGTTTATTTTCCATTATTTTTTTATATTTATATAGTATCTCTCTTTTTTTGTTCTTCCATTCTTCCAAATCTAATGAAGTTTGATCTTTTAAGAAATTTACCCACTCTTTTTTCATCTTTTCTTCATTCTTTCCAAAAAGACTTTGATACTGAATATACCCATCACTTTCGTAAAAATTCATAAATTTTTCAATCCCATACTGATCAATTAAATATGTTACAAAAGAATAACTAAATAGATAAAAATTAAATATTTCATTATAGTCCATATACTTAACCATTATCCCTCCATTCACAATACCATCTACCATATTTGCATCAATATTTTCAAAAAGTTCTTTTGCTAATGAGTTAATTGGAAACCCTAAAGAAGTATCACTTGGAGTTTTTCCAAATTTATCTTGCATATATTCGGCCAATCCTTCACTCAAACTATCATTTGATGAAGGTGCTAAAATATGAGTAATCTCATGAGCTATAGGAAGCATATCATTTTCAAACAAAAGCACTCCCAACGTTACTCTACAATAAATATAATCTGCTCTCGTACCAAAGCCTTCTTCAAAAGTAAATAAAACCTTTTTATCAAACTTGATGTTAAGATAATTTATAATTTCCTCAACATAATAATCTACCTCTGCAAGAAATTCTTCTAGACTATCAAATCTGTTAGAATCATTATCATATATATTCCAATCATTTCTTTCTATAACACCATACTTTGATACAACCTTTTCAGCATATACTCCAAAACTCATAATTAAAACAATGCCAATAGTTATAATTAAAACAGTTTTTTTCATAATATAATTTCTCCTCCTTGAAATTTTAGTTCTTATTACCAGTGATATACTTTTTACTTAAGTAAGGTGTGTGTTTCAATAATGTCTCCAACTTTGATTCAGATTCGTTATCTTTAGTGCGATAAATCATTTCATTTTTATGTTCTTCTTTTTAAGTATGCTTTGCAATTTTCAGGAATTATCTCTTTGTTTGATTTATTTAAAGCCTTTACAAATCTCACATTAACACCATTATATCATATTTTCTATAAAAGTAACTAATTTCAGGCCTTTTGTGGGCTAATCATTTCATCAGTTTGTCAACACTTTTTTCTATAATATTTTGATGAAAGCTAACTAATTCTGGAAAACTTATTTATATTATTAATTGTTTATTTTTGTGTGTTGTTATATGTTGAAACAATCTAATTTTCTTTTTATTGACAAAAAATATTCATTATGATATAGTATGCATATAAGTTTATTTTTATTTATTTCTATAAGAGGTGATTATATGAAATTCGGGTTATTCTCAATCGATAAAGGTTATTCAACCTTAGGCAATACTTGTTTCAATAACTGCAAAGTCAAACAAACTTAATATTATTAAAACGAATGGGAGATGAAATGATGGGGCTTTCAATAAAATGGGATATTACATATAAATGAAAGCGATGTAAAAAGAGAATCTGATGAACAATTAATTAATGACTGTAAAAAATTAATTGATTTTTTACATGAAAAATCATTTATAGAGAGGGAACTGATATGAAACAAATCAGCAAAGTTTATCAAACTTTTAGAATTTTTCGCAAAGAACAAATTTTTTTATGCTTTTTAATTATTATTAATGTCTTGTTAACAGCATATATTCCCCTTCAGGTGAAAAACCTGATCAATGCTATTACAGATGGTCAAGATTGGCAGCTTGTACTACACTCAGGTTTAATTATTTTAGCTGTTACTTTAGTTAATATGGGAGTCGATCTTTTCCAGAACTACCGTTGGCATCGGTTAAGGTATCAAGCCATCAATTACTTACGTTTAAAAATGTTTGGTAGTGCTTTAAAAAAACCTATTAAGTTTTTCCAAGAAAACAGTGTGGGCGAAATTATTGCGAAAACATTAGATGATGTAATTATTGTTGCCCAGCAGGGGGCTATTGGACAAGCCATGTTATTTGCCAACCTTTTTCAGGTAATTGTTTCTATGACGTTACTTTGTTTCTTACAAGTTAAGTTAGCAATCATTGTACTATTCTTTATTCCAACATATTATATTTTATTTACTTTAATTAACTACAGATTACAAGAAAGCAGTGAAAAGGAACGAATTCATTACTCTAAAGTGATGAAAGACGCTCAAGAAAAAATTCTTGGTGTTAGAACAATTAAATTATTTAAAAGAGAGAAATACATGGTCAACACTTTTAATAAGGTTCTCGATAACCATTTATTTTATGTCTGTAAAAACCTTTTTTATTACGTATGTGGTAACGGTATTACTGGATTAATATTATCTATATTACCAGTAGTTATTTTATTATATGGCGGTTTTCTCGTTTTCCAAAAAGATATTTCTTTTGGTACATTGATTGCCTTCTATACGTATCTTGGATGTCTTTATGAACCGATCAAAAATTTGTCCGACTACAACCTAAATTTGCAAAATACTCTCGGAATGTGTGACCGTGTTCTGGGCTTTATGGACAATGATGACGTAGAGGATAAAGGAACTTTAGAAATTAAGGAATTTACAGGAATTAAATTTAAAAATGTCAATTTCGCATATCAAGATAATAAACCTGTCTTATCTAATATTAATTTTAAAATTGAAAAAGGCGATAGGGTTTTGATTGTTGGTCAAAGTGGAAGTGGAAAAAGCACATTATTAAATCTGATAATGAAATTATATAGTCCGAAAACAGGTGAAATTATTCTCAACGATCACAATTTAAGCCAGATAAAAAAAGATTCGCTGTATTCTCATATTACTCTGTTAGAGCAAAATCATTTTCTCTTCGATGATACAATTGAAAATAACATTACCTTCGGTAAAGATGTAAATATTGAACGTGTAAAAAAAGTTGCCAATTTAGCCAATCTTATACCATTAATCAAGGGTACTCCAGATGGCTTCAACCGACAAATTTCCGAACTGGGCTTAAATCTCTCTGGAGGTGAACGGCAACGTATTTGCCTTGCACGTACTTTAATTCGTGAAACAGATCTGGTACTCTTAGATGAAGCAACTTCCTCATTAGATTCGGCAATTGAGAATGAAATTATTACTAATCTTGAAAAATATCTTAAAGATAAAACCCTCATAGCAGTTTCTCACCGTCCTGCATTTTTAGGCATCTGTAATAAGGTCATCCACTTGGACAACGGTAAGATTGTTGGTTTCTATAATCTAACTAACTCGCCAGACTTTGAGATGGCACATAAAATAATCTCACAAACTGCATAAGAAAGAAACATACATTTGTAAAGAGAAAAACCCTCTTAAAGTAGATTGTAACTCAGAAGTTTTTTCTGTATACAACGTCTACTCTAAGGGGGTTTCATTTAGTTATTAAAATCTATCCCAAAATTTTTCCTCTATATTTGTCATTCTCGCTTTTATATTGTATATAGTCAACATCGTTGCCATTTTTACGTGCAATTATATATTGCAGTAATGTTAGTTCGTAGAGCAATTCTAAACTACTTAAATCAACAGAATCTTTCTTATATGTAAAATCAGCATAATTATAAGCCATGCTATAATTTCCTGATTGATAGTAATACAGAGCCATACCATATAATGTTCGATTTACTTCCTTATAATCCTTATTT
>DAOVRZ010000037.1:0-44211 GCA_030627905.1 Halanaerobiales bacterium | reverse complement strand
TAAATGATTTTATGAGTTTGTATCTTGGAGAAGATTTATCACCATTAAGAATACAATATAAAGATTTCGCTGTATGGCAGAATAAACTATTCGAGTCTAAGTTTTTACAACTACAAGAAGAATACTGGTTAGATACTTTTAATGGAGAAATTCCTGTATTAAATATGCCGACTGATTATCCACGACTATTAGTAGTTAATTACGCTGGTGAGGAGATGGATTTTGCATTAAGTAAAGAGTTGAGTGACAAATTAAAAGATTTAGCGAAGAAAAATGGTGCTACTTTGTACATGACTCTTTTAGCAGCATATAATGTTTTGCTACATAAATACACTAATCAAGAAGATATAATAGTTGGTTCATCTATTGCGGGTCGTCCTCATGCAGATCTTGAAAAAATCATCGGTATGTTTGTTAACACTTTAGCTTTGAGAAATTATCCAGCGGTTGAAAAACCATTTATTGAGTTCTTAACAGAAGTTAAAGAGAGTACTTTCTTAGCTTTTGAGAATCAAGATTTTCAATTTGAAATGTTGGTAGAAAAGTTGGATTTAGAAAGAGATTTAATCCCTAGGGATTTTAGTAGAAATCCATTGTTTGACACTATGTTTGTATTTCAGAATATAGAGATCGGTGAATATACAATTAAAGATTTTAAATTTGTTCCATATAAATTTGAAGGCAAAGTAGCAAAATTTGATTTAACATTACAGGCGACTGAAACGTTACATGGACTTAGCTTTAATCTAGAGTATTCTACAAAACTTTTTAAAAGAGAGACGATTGATAGACTTGTCAGACATTTTAAGAATATCTTACATTCAATTGTTGAAGAACCAGAGATTAAGTTGTCAAATATTCAGTTTCTCTCTGATGAAGAAAAAGAAAGATTAGTATATGATTTGAATCAGACTAATGCAGCATATCCAAAAGAAAGGATCATCCATCAACTTATTGAAGAACAGGTTCAGAAAACGCCAGATCAAGTTGCAGTTTGTTTTGAAAATCAACAGATGACTTATCAAGAACTAAATCAAAAAGCCAATCAACTTGCTAGAATATTGCGAGGAAACGGTGTAAAACCAGATCAAATCGTAGGAATTATAGTAGAACATTCTTTTGAGATGATTAGTGGAGTTTTAGGAATTTTAAAAGCTGGAGGAGCATATTTGCCTATGGATTCTGAATATCCAGTAGAACGCATTCAATATATGTTAAGAGATAGCAGTACATCAATTTTGTTAACTCAAAGTCGTTTAAAGGGTTTAGCAAATTTTGAGGGAATAATAATTGAGCTAGATGATGAGAGTTTATACACATGTAATGCTGCGAATTTAGAAAATATCAGTTCTTCAACTGACTTAACTTATATTATCTATACCTCAGGTTCAACAGGTAGACCGAAAGGGGTAATGATTACTCAGCAAGGTTTGATGAATTATCTATATTGGGCCAGTAAAAAGTATATTAAAGAAGAAGTTTGCATATTCCCATTGTATTCATCACTCTCATTTGATCTAACGGTTACATCGATGTATCTGCCATTGATTACAGGCAATCGGTTGATTATCTATCAAAATGAGAATAAAGAGTCACTTATTGCGAAAATTTTTGAAGATAATCAAGTTGATGTGATAAAATTAACGCCAATTCATTTAAAACTTGTTAATGATTTAGAGATCGAAACAACAAGATTGAAGCGAATAATTGTAGGTGGAGAGGATTTCAAAGTAGATCTCGCAAAAGAGATTTACGAAAAGTTTGCAGGAAAAATTGAAATTTACAATGAATATGGCCCAACAGAGACAGTTGTAGGTTGTATGATTCATCAATATCACCCTGAAAAAGATCAAAGAATATCAGTGCCGATTGGTACACCAGCAGATAATGTCCAGATTTATCTATTGAATCAAGATTTGCAACTTATGCCAGAAGGTTGTGTTGGCGAAGTTTATATCTCAGGTGATGGAATAGCTCGGGGATATTTAAACCGACCCGAATTGACGGATGAGAGATTTATTCAAAATCCATTCGTATCTGGTAAGAGAATGTATAAAACAGGTGATCTTGCCAGAAGGTTATCAGATGGTAATCTTGAATTTTTGGGTAGAATTGATCATCAGGTAAAAATTAGAGGTTATAGGATTGAGTTTGGTGAGATTGAGAGTCAGCTATTAAAATATGATTCTGTTAATCAAGCATTAGTGGTGGATTATATTGAACAAGATGGAAATACATATTTAGTGGCGTATTTGGTATGTACAGAAGAATCTAAATTAGTAATCTCAGAGATAAGAGAATATTTAGCTAAAAAGTTGCCTAACTATATGATTCCTTCCTTCTTCATACAGATAGAAAAAGTACCAATTACGTCAAATGGTAAAGTTGACAGAAAAGCTTTACCGAAGCCAGATGGTGAGATTAATTTAATTACTAAATATGTAGCTCCTGAAACAGAAATCGAAAAAAAATTAGCGGCAGTATGGTCTGAAGTATTAGGTGTTGAAAAGGTAGGAGTCAATGATAAATTCTTTGAATTGGGTGGGCATTCATTAAAGGCTATAAAGATAGTAACAAAAACTAATCAAGAAAAACTTAATATTTCAGTAAGAGATATATTAACCTATGAGACAATTACAAAAATATGTAATGAAGTAATTTTGAAACAGACAAAATCTGATGAAGTAGAAGAATTAACAATCAGTAAGAAAGAAAATTATAATAAAAACTTCACTGTAACAGCGGAGTATCAGTATTATTTTTCCTGTTTGATGGGGATTATTCTGGAAAAATTAAAGTATGAACATAATTATGAGATGGAAAAAGGCTATATGCTTGCTGTAGAAGGTGGGACTGTAATAACTTGTGAATATTCCGAGGATAAACTATGGCCATTTGAGGTTCCATTAGCTCAATTAATTGGTTTTCCTACGTATCTAGAAAAAATGGACATTTCTATAGAAAATAAGTGTTGTAATTCTCTAGAAGAAGCTTTGGAGTATTTTGATAAGCGGTTAAAGAATAATGAATTGGTTCTAGTAGCTGGATCAACATATTTCTTAAACTATTCACCAGATTATCATTCTGATCCAGAAGAATGGATTCGTAGAACAGAGAGTAGAAAAACTATTGAAATAATAGGAGCCCCACATGTTTTAAGTTTGGTTGATATCAGAGAAAATGGCTATCTGGTTTATGATAGCACGTATAATTATTTTGGAGAAATTCCAAAAGATGATTTTCATAATGCTTTTAAGGGAATACGTGCTATGGATTTTATGAAAGGATATCCAATGTATGAGGCTAGCCAGCCGTATATGATTATTGAATGCAATACCAACAATCTACAAAGATATAATTTAAAAGAACTAGGAAAGGAAATTCTCCAAAAGATAATTGATGAATTCCTAGCTTCAAAGAGTAAAGAAACTGAAATAAAAGGGAAAAAACATTTTGTCAGATTTGGTTTGGGAGCAATAGAAGAGATTAAGCGAGTTATTATAAATATAAAAGACCATAAAGAAAAGCATGACGAATTACTTGATTTCTTAGCCGCAATTTTTAATGGCTGGAAGTATAAGTATATCTTTTTTAGAGATTTTTTGATGGATTTTGATAAATATTACTCTATTTATGATGACTTTGCAGTTGATTCAGAGAATAGTATCAAACAATGTGAGAACTTCTTTAACCAATGTGAAGATGTAACAAAAACTGAAGGTGATGTTGATAAGTTTTTAAATGAGATAATAAACAACTTAGAAGAAATGTACAATGATCAGGAGAAATTTTTTATAAAACTACAAGAAATATTGAATAGGGATTGAAGATAGGTTGCAAAAAAGCCCCTTATCTAAATAAGGGGCTTAACAAACTATAAGTAGGTGATTGTGGGTGAAATCTGTTAATAAAATAGATAAACAGAATGTCCAAGATATCTTAAGTTTAAGTGTGATGCAAGAGGGGATATTATTTCATTATCTAAGTAATCCAAATTCTGAAGAATATTTTTCTCAATTAAGCTTAAATATATCTGGAGAGATTAGTATTCAAGCATTTAAAGAGGCATGGAATTTTGTGATTGAAAACAATGAAATGCTCCGAACCGTTTTCCGATGGGATAATATTAATAAACCGGCTCAGATTGTTTTAAAAGAGCAACCGATAAAAATTAATGAGTATGATTTTACATCAATTGATCCAGTTCACAGAGAGCAAGAGATTGAAAAACTACGTATTGAGGAAAGAAAAGAGAAGTTTGACCTAAAGACAGGGCCAGTCTTTAGAATTACCCTATGTCGGCTTGCTGAAGATAATTATGAGATGATCTTAAACAATCATCATATATTGTACGATGGTTGGAGTATGGGAATTTTACTGCAAGAATTTTTTAATACTTATAATAGTATTGGTTTAGGTAAAATTCTTACGAAACCAAGTAAAAATAAGTTTAAAGAATATCTAAAATGGCTAAATAATCAGGATAAAGAGCAGCAAGAAAAATATTGGCGTACATATTTACAAGGTTATCAAAATAAGACTTTGTTGCCAATTGATATGAATCCACATAATAGTATTAAAAGGGTTGATAATCAACTGTTTCGTTTGCCAGATGGTTTAACAAATAAACTTGAAGATTTAGCAAAAAAGATAAAAGTAACAGTTGGCTCGATTATCAATACAGCCTGGGGAATTTTGTTACAGAAATATAATAATACTGATCAGGTTATCTTTGGAACAACTGTATCCGGGAGACCTGCGGCTATAGAAGGGCTTGAAAATATTGTTGGGCTATTTATTAACACTGTTCCAATGATCATCAAGAATTCAACTCAAGATAGAATTTGCGATTATATATCTTCGGTGAACAAAGATGCGATTGAAAGACAAAATTATGAGTGTACCCCATTAGTCGATATCAAATCTTATAGTGAATTCAATGGACAAGATAATTTATTTGATTCGATTGTGGTTATTGAGAATTTTGATTTCTTTGAAAAGCTTAAATCTGATGCAAATTTACTAAAAGTAAATTCCTATAATTCATTTGAAATGCCTAACTTTGATTTAACAGTAGAAGTTGTACTCTTAAAAGATATTGAGGTTAATTTTATCTATAATGCAGAGGTTTTCAAAAAAAAGACTATTGAACATATGAGTAATCACCTGCAAAGAGTTTTAACAGAGATTGCGGAAAATTCAACGCGCAAAGTATCTGAATTGGATATTTTGCCAATTGAAGAGAGAAACCAGCTATTATTTGATTTTAACAATACCGCTAGAGCTTATGAAAGTAATAAAACCATTCAGCAACTCATTGAAGAACAGGTTAAAAGAACACCTCAAAGGATTGCAGTAGAGTTTGAGGAAGAGAAGCTAACCTATCAAGAGTTAAATGAAAAAGCGAACCAATTAGCACGAATTTTAAGAAAGAGTGGAGTTACTGTTGAAACTGTAGTTGGCATAATGTTGGAACGTTCTTTAGAAATGGTAATTAGTCTATTGGCAATCTTAAAAGCTGGTGGAGCTTATTTACCAATAGATCCTGACTATCCAGAAGAAAGAATCTTGTATATGCTTGAAAACTCGAATGCTAAAATTGTAATAACAGATGAATTAAGTCGTAAAGAGATTATTTTTACTGCCTTAGAAAACTATCAATCTAATCAAGTGGAGATTGTTGTGACAAAACCCAGAGCACATATTAAAGAATTTGATAAACTTCCAATGCCAGATCGTTCTTTGATTGATTTAAGCATGTATAAGAATAAAATCGGTATGGCTAGTGTTAATAATTCTATCTCATTGCAGACTACTAGAGGTTGTCCTTATCATTGTCTATATTGTCATAAAATCTGGTCAAAGTTCCATGTACATCGGACTGCTGAAAATATTTATTCTGAGATAGAGTATTATTACAAAAAAGGTGTTAGAAATTTTGCTGTGATTGATGATTGTTTTAACCTGGATAAAGAGAATAGTGGTAGACTATTCAAAATGATTATTAAAAACAGACTAGATATCCAGATATTCTTTCCAAATGGCCTAAGAGGGGATATATTGACACCAGATTACATAGATTTGATGGTTGAGGCTGGGACACGTGGCATCAATCTTTCATTAGAAACTGCATCACCGAGATTGCAAAAACTTTTAAAGAAAAATCTTGATTTGGATAAATTTAAAGATGTTATTGATTATATTGCTAGCAAACATCCAGAGATTATATTAGAGTTAGCAACAATGCATGGATTTCCAACCGAGACAGAAGAAGAGGCATTGATGACACTTAATTTTATCAAAGATGTTAAATGGCTTCATTTTCCATATATACATATCTTAAAGATATTTCCTAACACAGAGATGGAAGAATTTGCATTGGCAAGTGGTGTCCGAAAAGAGGATATTTTAAGATCAAGAAATTTAGCTTTTCATGAATTGCCAGAGACACTACCATTTCCAAAAAGTTTCACTCGTCAATATCAGTCCAGTTTTTTGAATGAGTATTTTTTGGACAAAGAACGTTTGAAGCATGTATTACCTGTTGAGATGAAAATTTTAGATGAGAGTGCTTTATTGCAAAAATATAATGCATATCTGCCTGTAGATATCAAATCAATCTCTGACCTGCTCAATTTTGCAGGAATTGAAGATTTTAAAATCCCGCAAATTGAAAATAAAACAGAGTCAGTTCCGTCGATTTTTGAATGCAAAAAAGAAGAGCGAAAAAATGTAAATCCTAATGCTAAGAAGCTACTTCTTTTAGACCTTTCTCAACTATTTAGTTCTAGTGCGATGTTATACAAAGTGATAGAGCAACCGATTGGATTGATATATCTCTTAACATATCTCAATCAGGAGTTTGGGAATCAGATAGATGGTCGAATATATAAGTCTGGAAATGATTTTGATAGCTATGAAGAGTTAAAATCGTTAGTAGAAGAATTCAAACCAGATTTGATTGGTATTCGTACTTTGACGATCTTTAAAGAATTTTTCCATGAGACTGTTGCTCTTTTAAGGCAATGGGGAGTAGAAGCACCGATTATTACTGGTGGCCCATATGCTTCTAGTGATTATGATACAATTTTGCAGGATAAGAATGTGAATCTAGTGATGTTTGGTGAAGGTGAATATACTTTTAAAGAATTACTAGAGAAGATGCTAGAGAATGATTTTAAACTTCCAGATACAGAAGTATTACAGACTATCAAAGGGATTGGCTTTGTAGAAAATTGGGAAAAAGTAGAGGATAAATCTCGAAAAATTATCTTCCTTGATCGCCTAGCTGATTCTATTATGAGAGAAGATACCAGGAATCTTGATTCTATTACTACTGGTGATAGTCTTGCATATGTTATGTACACCTCTGGTTCAATAGGGAAACCGAAAGGGGTTATGGTAGAACACAGTCAGGTTAATAATTGTATCAATTGGATGCAAGATGAGTTTAGACTAACTCAAGATGATCGAATTTTACAAAGGACAAACCTAACTTTTGACCCATCAGTTTGGGAAATTTTTTGGCCACTTCAACTTGGGGGTATGGTCAAACTGATTACCAATGAACAGAGCAAAGATGCAGAGTATCTTATTCAATTAATCTCTAGTGAGGAAAAATTAGCAATGATGTATACTCCAGCATCTTTGCTTACAGGGATGACTTATCTTTTAAATAGTAAATCTTTCGATGGTAAGTTAAGATTGCCGTGGTTATTGATTGGTGCAGAGCCGATCAATATGGATGTTGTCAAAAACTTCTACACTTATTTTGATGGTAAAATAGTCAACACTTATGGTCCTACTGAATGTACAATTAATAATACGTATTATTATCTTGAACAAGATGATCCACGTGTTGTAGTTCCGATAGGTAGACCTGTTGCTAATAATCAGATATATATTCTTTCGAGAGATGAGCAACTATTACCTATTAAGATTTCAGGAGAAATTTGTATTGCAGGTGACAGTGTTGCCAGAGGTTATATAAATAATGCTGAAAAGACGAGTGAGTTTTTTATAGATAATCCATGTGGAGAAGGAAAATTATATAAAACAGGTGATGTGGGTCGTTGGTTAGAGGATGGAACCATTGAAATTATGGGTCGGATTGATAATCAGGTCAAAATCAGAGGATATCGGATGGAGCTTGGAGAGATTGAAACTGCTCTTTTAAAGCATAAATCTATCATAAATTGTACGGTTATTGTTAGGGATCAGCACGATGATCAAGATGAAATCCAGACTTGCCAACAATGTGGTATCACTTCAATATATCCAGATATCACTATAAATGAGGATGGAATCTGTAATAACTGTGATAACTTAAGTAACTATAAGGAGATGGCGGATAAATATTTCAGAAGGTTAGATGATTTAGAGAGATTGATCAAAGAGAATAAGTCTATGGATGGAAAATATGACTGCCTCGTACTCTACAGTGGGGGACAGGGTTCGGCGTATGCTTTATATACTTTAGTTCAGATGGGAGTTAAAGTATTAGCTCTAACTTATGATAATGGTTATCTTACTAAATCAGATCTAATAAATATTAAAGAAATAACTCAGAAGTTAGGAGTAGATAATGTAGTATTAACTCATGAAAATACAGATAAAATTTTGCGAGAAAGTTTAGAGACTGCTCATACGGTATGTAAAGGATGTTTCTTTACATCATCTTCAATAGCTGCAGAATATGCTTATAAAAATAATATTAAGGTTGTGATCGGGGCGACATTGTCTAGAGGTCAGATTATTGAAAATAAACTCTTGAAATTCTATAAACAAGGGATTTCTGAACCTTTTGAGATTGAACGAGAACTTTTTAATATTCAAAAGAGGCTACCAGGATTAGAAGAAAAAACTTTTGAGTATATTGGAATTGATGATGTCAGTGATGGAACTGTCTATGATTTTATTAAAACTATTGATTTCTATCGTTATTGTGATATTTCAAACGAAGATATGATCTCATATCTCAATGATAAAGATTCATACTGGAAGTCACGTAAAGATTATGCTATCTATTCGACTAATTGTCCGCTAAAGCAGATTGGTGACTACGCTCATTTGCAGGAAGTGAAGTATCATTACTATGGTGCAGCAACCAGTTGGGAAAAACGATTAGGTCATCTTAGTTTGGAAAATATGCAGGAAGATTTGCAATGTAATGTAACTCCTAAAGGATATAATAATTTCTTAAAGAGAATCGGCATTAATAAAGATATTTTACTAAAGAAAGTTGAAAGTAAGTATCTAACAGCTTATTACGAAGCAGATGACGACTTACCGATTGCTAAACTTCGTGAACATCTTTTAGAGAGTCTCCCTGAATATATGATTCCAACATATTTTACAAAATTAGATCAACTTCCATTGGATTCAAACGGAAAGATAAATAAGAAAGCGTTACCTAAACCTATGGGGCTAATGGAAACAGGGACTCAATATGTTGCTCCACGCAATGAAATTGAAACAAAGATAGTTGAAATTTGGCAGAAAGCTTTACAGATTGATCGAGTTGGCATAAAAGATAGTTTCTTTGCTTTAGGTGGTAATTCATTATCTATTATCAAAGTAAACGAAAAGATAAATAAAGTCCTAGATCATGAGATTAAACTGATGGATATGTTTAAATATCATACTATCGAAATGTTTATGGATTATTATGAGAATCAGTTTGGTGCTGAGATAAAAGAAATGAGTGTTGAAGAT
Organism: Halanaerobiales bacterium; assembly: GCA_030627905.1. GTDB lineage: Bacteria > Bacillota > Halanaerobiia > DY22613 > DY22613 > JAGMES01. The sequence continues at coordinate 34,497 of DAOVRZ010000037.1, read as the reverse complement.
AGCATAGATGCTATTTTGGAAAGGTTTAAAAAAGGTGAGATTACAATGGAAGAAGCAGATCAATTGATGAAGCACCTCTTAGGGTGATTACATCACTAAATCTATTAAGAAATATATCTATTCACAACTTGCTGAAAATAAGTTATCAAATTTAGAAGCAATGACAATGTTGAAAGAATTGCATACTGTAGAAAAACCTAAAGAATCAAAAGTTGAGGATATTGCGATTATTGGACTAGCTTGCAAATTTGCTGAAGCCCAGGATAAAGATCAGTTCTGGCAAGTTTTAAGAGAAGGTAAAGATTGTATTCGTAAACTGCCAAAGAGTCGCAAAGAGAATGTAGATGAATACCTAAAATTTTCAGGGTTAACTCTAGATGATGTGATTATTAGAGAAGGTGGATACTTAGAAGAGATTGATAAATTTGATTACGCTTTCTTTAAAATTTCCCCAAAAGAAGCATCTCTTATGGACCCTAATCAACGTTTGTTTCTGGAAACTGCTTGGCGGACAATTGAAGATGCAGGCTATGCTCCGTCTAAATTGGCTGGTACAAATACTGGTGTTTTCGTGGGATATAGTCATGATTTTGGCGATAGTTATAAAAAGTTAATTCACAAATATGCTCCGGAGTCGCTTTCGATGGCGACTCTTGGGAATATTAATTCTGTTATCACAGGACGCATATCTTATTTGTTGGATTTGAGAGGGCCAAGTATGCTGGTTGATACAGCTTGCTCATCAAGTTTATTGGCTGTTCACCTTGCAGCGGAAAGTATCAAAAATGGTGACTGTGAGATGGCAATAGCTGGAGGTGTCAAGCTTTGGCTCATACCTGTTGAGCCGAAAGATGCGGGGGAGTTTGGGGGAGAGGCTGGCCCGGGGATTGGTATTGAATCTAAAGATGGACGAGCTAGAACTTTTGATGATAATACAACAGGAACAGGATTTGGTGAAGGAGTAGGGGCGGTACTATTAAAACCTTTAAAAAAAGCAATAGAAGATGGTGATAGAATTTATGCTGTAATAAAAGGAAGTGCTACTAATCATGATGGAAAATCTATTGGAATTTCAGCACCTAATGTAGAAGCTCAAGAAGCAGTTATTCAAAAGGCATGGAAAAGAGCAGGGATCAATCCAGAAACTATTTCATATATTGAAGCTCATGGGACGGGTACAAAACTTGGTGATCCACTTGAGATCTATGCCTTACAAAATTCTTTTGCCAAACACACGAAAAAGAAACATTTTTGTGCTGTAGGTTCAGCGAAGAGCAATGTAGGTCATCTGGATAATGCAGCTGGAATTGTTGGTTTAATCAAAGTTATTCTTGCCTTAAAAAATCGGGAGATACCAGCTAGTCTGCATTTTAAGAAACCCAATAAAGAGATTGATTTTCTAAACTCCTCAGTCTATGTTAATGATGAATTAAGACCGTGGCTGGTAGAGAAAGAACCACGCCGCGCTGGTGTTAGCTCTTTTGGTTTGAGTGGAACTAATGTTCATCTGGTTTTAGAAGAGGTTTTCGGAGAGACTTTAAGTGAAGATTCTAAGGTTAACGAAAATATAGTTAAGACTCAATTTGACCGTAAAAAATGTTGGGTTAAGCCATCTAGAAATAAAGTTATGATTAACTCTGATAATGACGATCTTGTCAAAAATATTTTATCACTTATAAATGATAGAAATAGTGGGCTTAAAAAGGTAACAAATTTAGTGATTAAAGAAGAAGGTTCAGGTTTAAGTGCAACTGAGAGAAAGGTTGCTGCAATCTGGGCAGAGATTTTGGGAATGGAAGAGATCAGTATTTACGATAATTTTTATGACTTAGGTGGAGATTCGATTATTGCCCTGAGCATTGCCTCAATTATATCGAAAGAGTTTAATATAGAGTTATCTTTGGATCAAATTTTCCGGAGTCCTACGATTTTCGAGACGAGTAAGCAGATAGATAGTTCGGGAACAAATAAGATTACCTTTAAGAAGATATCACGTAGGAGGGAAAGTTAGATTTAGGTAAAACTGAAGATGTATGAGCCCCTTGCTATAGGTAAGGGGCTTTTGTGTGTTGGAGGGTGCATTGATTGACATCTTTTCATTGACGATGGTAGAGATTATTGTGGGTGGTGTGTAGGAATTTGCTGGGAAGGCTAATCCTATTGTGTCAACTACCATATGCGTGGAATAAGGTACTCGTAGCTATCCAGGGACGGTTCGGCAGAAATAAAAGGTAGGAGTGCATAGCGTGAATGGAGACGTGGAGAGAAATCAAAATGTTGGAGCCCATTGACAAAGCTGTTTCTTGAGTTGAAGCCGAAAGGGTTCTTTTTTTGGAAATAGCTTATGTCGATATATGAAAGTATGTAATGGTATGAAGATGATAACTAATATGTGTAAGTATCATAGCGAATTGTCAGTAGTGTAAAGGTGTAAATTATTTAAATTTTTAATATTGATGATTTAATTTAATTCTGTCCGACAAAACTTGGCCAAATTATCTGAGATACTTATGAATTCTACTTTTGACAGACAGATTATTAAAAAGTAATGAGAAAGTCATAATGAAAAGATTTTAAGATTCAACAGAGACGAGAATGAAATTCATAACATATTAACTTGATTTTTTGGTAATTAAGGTTACTAACGCTTATTTGTAGTTTCCAAAAAAACAATTAACTATTAATAGTATTTTATCTAATTATGTCTATTGAAATAAAAATATTTTTATGGTATTATATATAGTGAAAGGATAAAAACATAAATTTAGTATTAAGAATTAACAGTAGATAAATTATAGCTAAAAGGCTGTCAATTTTTTTTAAATGAAGTTGGATAAAATTTACATAAAATAGTCAAGAAGTTTATTGAACATCTTCTTTAGTCAGTGTCAAAAAATCAAATAACGTTTGTTTGAACAATTAAATTAGCAATTGGAAAGCATGAGTTAATTTTCTATTCTATATTTTAGTACAAAAAAGAAAGATAATCCCTCAAAAACTAACCTCTAACTTTTGAAGTAATTTACCTAATTGAATTTTCTAAAAAACGTTTAATACTTAAATGAAGTTCCTTTTTCTCAAAACAGTTTTTGTGATATAATAGAATTCATAAAAGACACTCCTTCTGGTTAGTGGTTTTTGGTCAATTCTATTCAGAGGAGTGTCTTTGTTATATTTTTTAATAAATTATTGGTATTGTATTTATTTGAAATAGGAGGTATGTTTTATAAAAATAGCGTTTATTAATGCTATTGATCGGCAGACTAAAGATTTGATTCATATGACGAAGATAGTCTAAAGCTTATTCCATATGGCTTAGGTTATATTACTGCTTTTTTACATCAGAATGGTTTTGAAGCTGATATTCATCATTTAATATCAAATCTAACAAAAAATAGTTATAACGTAATTGGAATTCCTTTTAATATGCAGATACTTATAAAAAAATCAATTACGGTACTTTAAAAAATTAGAAAAGTAGTTTCCGATGCTTTAATTGTGGCTGGTGGGCATTTTGCTACTCATGAGAGTGAAGCGATATTAGAGAATGTGGAAGAAGTAGATTTAGTGATTCGTGGTGAGGGTGAAGAAACATTTCTGCGATTAATCCAGGCTTTAGAAAATGGAGAATCATATGAAGATATCCAGGGTATAGTGTTCAGAAAAGATTCAGCAATTATTAACAACGGCAGATCACCAATTATTCAGGATATTGATAAACTACCCTCCCCAAATTATTTATTCAAAGAACAGATATTAAAACTTGGCTATATCCCTATATTTACCAATCGAGGATGTTATGCATCCTGTAATGTCTGTTCAGTTGCAGCTTTTTTCGGAAATCATATAGTGCGTAGAAGGTCCTATATCAAAGTAGTTTTACTGTTGTTAACACTGAATACAAAAATATTGCTATGTTGTATAAAAGAATACCACTTGCAAATAGAAAACTAATTGTTACTAACATAAGTCAGATATTTAGTGCTTTTGATAAGTTGCTAGGATATGAAAAAGAGATTCTGGTGTCAACATTTGAATTTGTATTAACAGATATAACAGATAAAGATAAGATTGAAAAAGGTAAGCTATATCAGCAAACCAATATGGTCTTTGATGGATACGCTAGGCTAATCTCCTCGGATAATGATCTGTTCATTTATATTCGGGACATAATCTGACTTTGTAAAGTAAGAAATAAAAATATTGTAATAATGGAGGGAATTAATATGGATCAAAATAATAACTTAGGAAAAATTCTTGATTATATTCTTAAAAACGAGGAGATTAGTCGAAGGACCCTAAGGTTAGTAGCCAGTGAGAATATCCCTCAAGTCGAGGAGAGATTACCATATATGTTAGATATGTTCGCCCGATATTCTTTTCTGGATGAAAATATTCCCTGGAAATACCCCACTTTTTACTTAAAAGAGATTGAATTAAAATCGCAAGAATTATTAAAGCAGTATTTGAATTGCAAATTTATTAATTTAAAACCTATTTCAGGACTTAATGGAATGCTTTCGACCATTGCTGCATTCAACGACATTGGGGATACAGTAATGTCGTTGAGTCCTTTAGATGGTGGACATGCGGAGACTGCTAGTATTGTGAAGAAACTTGGCTATAAATCTAAGTTTCTTCCATTCAAAAAAGATACATGGCAGATCGACATCGATGCACTTAAAAATAGTGATGATCTAGACAGTATCAACATGGTCTACTTAGATATCTGTATGGCCTCTTTTCCACAACCAGTAGCCCAACTAAGAGAAGTAGTGCCCAAAAAGACTTTAATCGTATACGATGCATCTCATGTCGTCGGTCTAATATTAGGAAAGCAATTCCAACAACCATTAGATGAAGGGGCAGACATATTAATCAGCAATACGCATAAAACTATTCCTGGCCCGCATAAAGGGATATTTGCAACCAACAAAAGACTGTTAAACTGGCAATATAACCAGATGAGTGGACACTTTATCTCTCATCACCATATCGCTGATGTCGCTTGTCTAGGTTTAGTGTTAGAAAAGGGAGTTGAGTTTTTTGAAAAATATGCTTTAACCACCATATCAAACGCCAAATATCTGGCAGAAAAATTATATAATAAAGGTATAAAGGTACAACTGCAACATCTAGGATTTACCCAGTGTCACCAAATATGGATCGAATGTGGGGATCAGGCTGAAGTTAGTAGAATCGTTGATGATCTCAATAGTATAAATATTGTTGTGAATGGGGCACTAATCCCTTCCTTAGATGGAGGTTGGGGTATTCGTCTTGGTCTGCAGGAGGTTTCTAATAGAGAGATTACTCAAAAAGGTCTAGATCTCCTAAGTGAGATCATTTTTCAGGTAATTAATAATAATTTTGACAAAGAAGATCTAGAGGGTAAGAAAAATTATATTTTAGATCACTGTTTTCAAAATAAGATGGATTACACCAAGATCGACAAAATATTAGAAACCTTGATAGAAGAAAAGGATGAAGTTTAAGATGATAACAAAACAAGTTTACATGGAGGATTGGAATAGATTATTTCATAATATTCCCAATGAGATAGAGTATAACACTATTACAGAGTTAATAAAAGGTATTAAAACCCACGATGATCAGGGTTATTCTTTGATTAAAGACAGGATCAATTCAGTGTTAAAGGATATGGGAGATTATGAAGCTGTCTGTCATCCTACGGGAAGTGATGCAATTGAAAAAGCGATTCTCTGGTCCCGTTACGCATTCCAATCCAATTCTTTATTCAAAATGAAAAAGACATACCATGGCTTATCCGTACAGTCGGTAGAGCAGGGTTTAATGGAGTATAAAGATCTAGAATTACAATATTTTGATGTTGATTCTGATGGAGTTGTATTTAATTCTGGAAAAAATCTGCAAAGCGAAACAAATGCGATCGTTCTAATTGAACCACTATATATCTTTAGCCAATTTGGGGAAGATGCTTGTAGGATTATAACCCAGATTAATGATATCTGTAAATCGAGAGGTCATATTCTGATAGTAGATGAGGTTCGCTCAGGAGTATTTAAAACCGGCAGTTTTGTGTTTGCTCAACAGATGAATATAAGGCCTCAAGTCGTCTGCTTTTCTAAGGGTTTAGCCTTGTGCCTGCCTCTGGCGATCGCCTGCTATGATAGAGATGTTTATGACCCAAAACTCTTAAAGACCAAAGTGGATAATCTAAAATCAAACCTTACAATTAATTCTCTCTCTTTAAATAGAGCAATCCATCTTCTGGACTATTTCGAATTATATAAAAGTAGGATTACTGATCAAATTCTCTCATTGAAGAATACTCTGCATAATTCCTTTTCTGTATTAGAAGAATATGAAGTTATAAAAAATATAAACTTGATCGGTACAATTTTGACAATTGAAATGAACAAAGAGATTATTTCCAAAAATAAACTGCGCTATTTTCGGATGCTATTGTTGGATAATAATATAATTATTCGGCATTTTGAAGATAATTATTTATATATTAATTTTCCATTTGATGTGACAGTATGCCATATTGATCAGGTGGTAAGTACCTTTGAGAGTACAATCAAAACTGTATTTGAATAAAGATGTTTATATATTGGAGGAAAGTATATGAAAGAAAAACCACCAAAAGATTTATTCCCTTTGACATCACCCCAAAGAAGAATATGGTATAATGAAAAACTTCACTCAGGAACTTCATTGAATGTAATCGGTGGTACTGCACTAATAAAGGGTTTACTTAATAAACAGATTCTAGAAGAAGCCATAAATCTTTTTATCAAACAACATGATGGGATAAGATTGCATATTGTTGAAATAGATTTAGAGGTAGAACAATATGCCAAGCAATATGAGTATAAAAAGATTGATTATTTTGATTTTAGTAAAGATGAGAACCCGCTGGAACACTACACAGAATGGTTGGAGAGAGAATCTCATACTTCCATTTCATTAGCAGATAGTAATCTGTATTATTTTGCAATCTTTAAAATAACAGATCAAAGTTATGGTTTTATGGTCAAATTACATCATATTATTGCAGATGGCTGGTCCATGCAAGTCCTGGCAACAGATGTGATCGCTAATTATAAGAGACTTCTGGCAGGTGAACCTGTTGAGGAAGAAAAACCATCTTACCTGGAATACATCTCCAAAGAACAAGAATATCTTAAATCCAAGCGTTTTATGAAGAATAAACAATTTTGGCACAATAAACTTGGCAAATTAGATGAACTCCCACTATCTAAAACCTCAGAGAATAGTGCTGGAAATAGATTAGTATATAAGATTGATCATTCTCTGACGAAGAAGATACGGGATTTTGTGGATGACCAGCATATTTCCACTGCAACATTCTTATTATCAATATTTATTTTATATTTTTCCAAATTTAGTCAGTCTAAAGAAGTGATGATGGGTATTCCAGTGCTCAACAGATCTGGTAAGCGAGAAAAAGGGATCTTTGGCATGTTTACAAGCACAGTACCCTTCTATGCCAATATCTGTAGTGAATGGATATTTGAACAATTTATCTCGTACATAAAAGATGAACTATTCTTATGTTATTTGAATTCAAAATATCCTTATGATCGCTTGGTGTCAGAGTTAGAGATAAATGGCACTAAGTATTCAAACTTTTTCAATACAGCATTTAATTATTACAATACGCCATTTAGCGAAACCTTAAATGATAAGCCAGTTGTTTTTGAGGAATTTTATAACGGACATCAGTTCTATTCTTTACAGCTAATCATCAAGGAATGGTCAGATCAAGATCAGATCGAGTTGGATTATGATTATAAGATAAGCGATTATAGGCAAGGTGACATTGATGAGATGTACACCAGATTCTGTTTTCTTATCAGACAGATACTCGATAATCCTGGAGAACGGATAGAAGATGTCAACATCTTGACCAATGAGGAGAAAAATCACTTTATTTATGAGTTTAATAGAACAGATAATACACCTGTCGATAAGCATACTCTGATGGAGATCTTTGATTCGCAAGTTCTCAAAACGCCGACTAACATAGCTGTTTTTCATGAGGATTCAAGTGTTACATATCAGGAATTAAGTGAGCGGATCAATAGTCTGGGAGTTAGATTAATGATCTCAGGAGTGAATAAGGGTGACATAGTAGGTATTTTTACAACCCATTCCATCGAAACAGTAGTGGGAATAATGGCTGTTTTGAAAATCGGTGCTGCTTTCTTACCCTTTGATCACCATCATCCTGTTGAACGAATCAAATATATCATCGATGATGCTAATCTAAAACTGATGTTAACCAACTGTGAACTAGATAGTAGCATTACTGAGAAGATTATGTCCATGGATTTGAATGAAGAAGATCTGGATATGTACCCTACTGAGAGTTTTAAGCCTGTTAGTCTTCAGCCAGATGATTTAGCTTATGTGATCTATACATCCGGTTCTACCGGTAGGGCTAAGGGGGTAATGATTGAATCCAGTTCTATTACAAATTATGTTCTATGGGCAATCACCCAATATGAGATTGAGGAGACTGACTGTTTTGCTTTCTATTCATCTCTTGCATTTGATTTTACTTTGACATCTTTGTTTGTGCCATTGTTAGGGGGCGGTTCTGTTGGAGTATATAGTGAAACCGCAGAATCACATGTATTATACAAGATTATTGATGAAAAGAGAGCCTCAATCATTAAAGTGACTCCTTCTCATCTGGTTTTCTTAAACGAACATGAGTTTGCAGATTCAACAGTAACCAGAATCATCGTTGGAGGGGAGAATTTTCCTGTTGAGTTAACACGAAAAACTGTAAATAAGTTCACCAATAATGTAAAGATTTATAATGAGTATGGTCCAACTGAAGCAACAATTGGGTGTATTATTTACAAATACAACCCTGAGAAAGATAATGGTTTATTTGTTCCCATTGGTTATCCAATCGACCATGTACAAATCTATTTATTGGATAACCAGTTGCAACCTGTAGGTATCAACATGAGGGGTGAATTGTACATATCAGGCATATCTGTCGCAAGAGGATATATTAATAATCCTAAAATGAACCAGGAACGATTTATGGATAATCCTTTTGTTGAAGGCATGAATATGTATAAAACTGGAGATATCGCTAAATTCATAGATTCTAATACAATTGAATTCATTGGAAGAGATGATTCACAGATTAAAATAAGAGGTTATAGAGTTGAGCTTCAAGAGATTGAAGCCTGCCTGTTACGATATCCGATGATTGTTGAAACAGTGGTATTAGTAAATAAAGTAAATGAGACAGAGTATATTTGTGCATATGTGGCCAAAAAAGAGGGATTAGTTCTGACGGAGATAAACAACTATTTAATTGATTATATGCCTAGATATATGTTACCTGATATATATATTGAGTTAGATGCAATTCCTTTAACCAATAATGGAAAGGTTAATTATCAGGAATTACCAATGCCTGAATTGCAAACCAATGCTGCACCAAATAAATATACAAATGATCTAGAAAAAATTCTGGTTGATATTCTGCGTGAAGTTTTGCATCATGACTTTATAAGTCTTGATGACAGTTATTACCACCTTGGTGGAGATTCGATTAAAGCTATAAGTATATCACAAAAATTATACAATCTAGGCTATTCATTAATGATAAAGGATATCCTTTTACATCCCGTGATTAAAGAGATGGCTGCTTATATTACTGATAATACAGAAGTTGATGAGAATCGTTCCCAATTATTAATGGAAGGGGATATTGCGATTACACCGATTGTACATTGGTTCTTTAAACAGAATTTTCTAAATCCAGGGCAGTATAATCAATCAGTGTTGTTATCTCTCTATACAGAGATTGAAGTATCAAAGCTAGAACAGATTTTTGCTAAATTGATTAGGCATCATGATGCTCTTAGGATTAACTACAATGCGCAAAAAAAGACTCTCTATTATAATAACAGCCATTTAGAGCAGCAATTTAAAATAAATATTCATGAGAAAACTGATCAAAGTGAGATCAATTTTGATTTAGAGAATGTTTTATTGATTCGAGTTGACTATTTAGACCTTGGGGCAGCAGTGAAGTATCTTAAAATAACCATACATCATTTGGCTATTGATATAGCATCCTGGGAGATTATCTTAAATGATCTATCGATTCTGTTAAAACAGTATAGAGCAGGCGAAGAATTGCATCTTCCGCCAAAAACAGATTCTTACCAGAAATGGGCCAAAAGGACTGGCTCGAAGTTGGTTATTCCTGATACCTATACAAAAAGAGAAGATCTGTCTGTGGCAGATAACAATAGTGTAGTTAGATCCATTGATCTAATCAGTATTAGAGATCAGATTGAGGAGTTTAGATATCTGTATAATTTGAAGACTGACGAAGTATTTGCTATTATATTTGCCTTAACTTTTACAGAGTTTTTTGAGAGCCATGACTTTTTTTATGAGATTGAAAGTCATGGGAGAGAGTTCGAATCAGATACAATCAATATCGAAAGAACGGTGGGATGGTTTACAGCAATAAATGAACTTCATATTTCGTTAAGGGAGGATGATTTGAGTAAACAGATTATTAGCTTAAAAGAACAATTAAGAAAGGAAGGCCATAAATTTGCTGATATTGAGGGGGATCATGACCTTGTAAAGACCGTACGTTTTAATTATATCGGTTCTGTGAAGATCAAATTTGACGAGTTTTTAGTCAAAGGTTTAAATGAACTGATTTTAGACAATCAGAGTAAAGAGAATAAGATGTCATGTTTTTTTGATGTGAATCTTATTGGTGATGATACCAATTTGGATATTTTGATTAGATATAATAGAAACGAGATTAGTGATGTAGTAGTAAGTGATTTTATTGAAACCTTTGTTTTTAAGATTCAAGAGATAGTAAAAACCAGTGATGCAGTCAGGGGCAAGTATTATTCTCCATCAGATTTTGATGCCATTGAGATCTCTATGGAGGATTTGGAGATGCTCTCCTTGGAGTGATAGCTTATTATAGAAACTGATAAGGGGAGAATGGAAATTGAAAAATGGATATTATTTGTCAACTTATATCTCCATTCATGAAGCAGGTAATATATTTGAATTAGTCAGTTAAAGAACTCACTAGCAGATCGATCATTTGAGATTTACAACTATGATTTTACTAAAGTAAATTTTTTTTTTGATCAGATTGTCGAGGTTGTTGATATGATTACTGAAGATAACTACTTTCATCAAAGAAGATAAATTAAATCTGTTGTTAAGTTATTAATCGCCAAATATGGGCGTGATAGAATTTTCTGGTTTGAGGTAAAATCTAATAAAAAATAAAACTTAGAGGAGGTATTAAAGATGAAGAAAGAAGAAGTGCAAGTAATTATTGAAGGGAAAGTAAGAGAGGTTATTGGTGATCCAAACATTGAATTAACATTAGATCAAAAAATTGATGAACTAGGATTAAATTCTATTGATTTTATCAAGTTTCTGGTTTTTATTGAACAAGAATTTGATATTGAATTTGAAGACGAGGATCTAGAACTGGGTCAATATTCAACCCTGGAAAATGTTATTGATAAAGTTGCAAGTAAAGTCCAATAAATCTAACGAACCCGGTGGGGAGGATTGTATATGTCTGTTGTACTCTTTTTTTCATACCCGCTCTTTGGCCATGTGAATTATGGGTTAAAATTAGCCAAAAAACTCACTGAAGAAGGTGAGGATGTAATCTATTTTTCAGGCAAAAAATACAAAAATTTTATCGAAGATAAAGGTGTCAGTTTTCTAAGCTATAATGACCAGATAGAGGAACAGTTCGGTCAAAAGCCTAAACCGGGTAAGGTCAATTATTTAGAAGAGTTGTGGATGCTTGGAGACCATATTTTAGGAATAACTGACAATTTACTTCAAAATGATTTAGATAAATTAGCAGCTTTAAAACCTGATTATATTATTTATGATGCTCTGGCTATCTGGGGAATGAAGATAGCCAGAGAGTTAAATATACCTGTCATTGCATCTGTAACTTCTTATACTTATAATGACGAGATGATTAAAGTTGATCCAGAGATGTTTATTAGATGTATCTTGAGAATGGAAGATGATATCTTATTCACTAAGAGTTCCAATTTAGAAAAAATACTTAACAAATTTACGGATAGGTTACAGAAGAAATATCCGAATGTTAGAGATTTTAGTATTACTGCTAACTATTATGGGCATGAGGAACTAAATCTGCTGTATACTTCTAGAGACTTTCAATGTCATCAGGAACTCTTAGACCAGGAGACGTATGTTTTTACCGGGCCTCTGATTGATGAATATGATCTGATGCATGATGTGGATTCCTATATTTGTCCAGGCAAGAAATTAATATATGTTGCGATGGGAACAGTTCATAATAACATTAATTTATATAAACAATGTATCGAGGCAGTACAGACTCTTGACGCACAGATTATTATAAGTGTTGGTGAGGGTATTGATATCAAGGAGTTTGGGAACTTGCCTGAAACTATTATAATCGCCAATAATGTGCCACAGATTAAGCTGTTGGATAATGTTGATCTGTTCATTAGCCATGGGGGAGCAAATAGTGCCCGGGAAGCCATGTGTTTTGGAGTGCCGATGTTAGTAATTCCCCAGGCAGGCGATCATTATTTAGTCGCTGAAGATGTAGAAAGGTTAGGAGTCGGAATTTATCTGCGTGATCAGGAAATTTCGGTTTCTGCAATCAGCAGTGCCTGTTTGGAAATTCTGGAAAACAGTGTGTATTATGACCGTTGCCAAAAGATTGCAGATTCAATGAAAAAATTAGGTGGACTTAATAGAGCAGTCAGTGCGATTACTAATTTTAAAAAGCAAAAAGGCATTGGATAGTTTGAAAGGAGCATAATATGGCAAATATCATTTTTTTCAGTTTTCCCTTCTATGGACATATTAATTATGCATTGAAGATCGCTGCTGCGCTCCAGAAAACAGGGCATCAGGTGTACTTTTTAACAACAAACAAGTATAAGAAATTAGTCGAAGATAGAAAAGTGAATTATATTGAGTGTTGTTATGACAGAATGATTGCTGAAGATAAGATAGAGTATAAAGGTGGATTACATGATCTGTATGCATTAGCAGATGCAGTATTAAGGTGTACCAGTATGTATCTGAATGAAGATTTAGAACGAATAAAAGCTTTAAACCCTGATTGTATAGTTTATGATTCTTATGCATATTGGGGAAGGGAAGTTGCCTTAAGATTAGGTGTACCGTATATTTCTTCAGTTACCAATTATGCCTTTAACATGGAGGCGTTTAAGCATGACCCAATATCAATCTTAAAGGATATAGTTCGCGGAGAAGTATCATCACAAAGCGAAGAGGATTATTCGATGATTCTGCGAATGTTGGAACTCTTTTCAAAAAAATTATCTGTAAAATACCTCAAAGGCCGTGATTACCATATTATGGAGACGTTCTGCAGCAGAGGTGTTGCCAATATAGTCTACTCTTATCGTGATATTCACATATTTTCGGATTTTTTTGATAACAGCTATCATTTTCTCGGTCCGATTATTGAACCAGCAGAGGAGGACTGTTCACTGGAGTTTTCCTCTGATTCACCCAATCTATACATTTCTCTGGGTACAATCCTTGATCAAAGGGAAGGTTTTTTTAACCAGTGTATTGATGCTTTTAAAGATAAGCCTTATACAGTGTATCTAAGCATTGGGCAGACTGATATCAGCAAATTGCATAGTATCCCACCCAACTTTGTGGTCAAAAATACTTTGCCACAGATAGCCATCCTCAAACATGCAAGTTTGTTTATCACCCATGGGAGTCCGAACAGTACAAATGAATCTTTGTATTATGGTGTCCCGATGATTATTATACCTCAGGCCACAGATGGATTTATAAATGGAGAAAATCTTGAGAAAATCGGAGTAGGGGTATCTCTTGATTATAGTTTTACTAGCTCTAAAAAACTCAGAGAGATCTCCGACAAGATTCTATCTGACAAACAGATCAACAGTAGAACCTCTGAATTATCGAAGATTTTTAAGAGTCTTGGGGGATGTCAAAAAGCTGTGGATGCGATCTGCGGTTATCTCAAGGAAAAAAGGTGAGGAATAATGAGTTTTGATTTATCAAAAGCAAAAATCTTATCATTTGAAATTGGTGAAGACTGTAATTTGAAAAAAATACATGATAAATGTCCTATCAATAAGAAGCAGTATGATAAGCGTTTCGGCTCCTTAACAACGGAAAAAATCATTCAATCCATCGAAGAGGCTCAAAAACTTGGCTTTGCAGGATATGTAGCTTTTCATCATTATAATGAACCATTATTATATTTAGACAGGATTCTGGAGATAATCAATGCCAAAAAGGATTGTAAATATCTTTTGTGGACAAATGGAACATTATTATCACGAAATGTGGAAGAGAATGATTTTTTAAATGAATTTGATAAAATAATCATTACCTGTTATAACGAAAATAACCGCCCTTTCTTTGAAAAGATAAAAGAACACTACAAAAACGTGTATGTTGGTTCAGGAGCCTTGGATGACCGACTGGAGTGTTATTCGAGTGATTACATTAATGAGATCGCGTGTAAACGGGTGCTTTTTGAAATTCCTATCGATTATTATGGCAGTGTACACCTCTGCACAACAGATTGGAACAACACCCATAAGATTGGAAATATTAATGAGACTTCTTTTGAACAGGTTATTTTAGGTGAGGCGTACCAATCTTTGGTTAGGAATGCCAAAAAAAGACTGTTAGACAGAGATTTCTGCCCAGATATTTGCAAACGATGTAAAGAACCGTATATAACTTTGAAACTATTTGATGATAAAAAGGTATTTTTTAGGGAAAATAAATCATAAGGAGAAGTTAAAATGGAATTTGATTTATCTAAAACTACAATTTTGTCCTTTGAGATCTGTGATGAATGTAATTTAAAGCAGGTGCATGCTAAATGTCCAATTAATCAGTGTGAGTATGATAAACGATTTGGACCGTTAACAGTAGAAAAGATAACTAAATCGATCGATGAAGCACAGGAACTGGGCTTTGAAGGGTATGTAGCATTTCACTATCATAATGAACCTTTGCTGGAATTAGAGAAGGTGCAGCAGGTCATCTCTGCCAAAGGAGATGTTAAATACTTACTATGGACGAATGGGCTACTGCTATCAAGAGATATCAGTGCTAATGATTTTTTAAATGATTTTGATTGTATCGTCATTACTTGTTATGATCAAAATGATATGCCCTTTTTTGAAGAGATCAAATCCATGTATAAAAATGTGAAGATCATCTCCTGGGAATTTGATGACCGTCTGGATGCATATTCACGAGAGTACGTAAATGAAATAGGCTGCAAAAGAGTTTTGTTCGAACTTCCCATTGACTATTATGGTAATGTTCACTTATGTTGTTTTGATTGGAATAACTCATATAAGATAGGTAATATTAATGAAACATCTTTTAAAGAAGTCGTCTTAGGGGATGCATATCAAAATATACATAAACTAGCAAACAATAAGTTATTAAATCGAAATGAATCTCCTGAAATCTGTTTAAATTGTAATACCCCCTGGCTAAGATACACGAAACCTGATATTTTTGATTAAATTTTAAAAGGAGAGTAAAGCAATGCATAATGGTATAAAAGATTTGTTTGAGTTAACCCCGATTCAAAAGGGAATACTTTTTCATTGCTTAAAAGAGCCTGATAGCAATCTGTACATAGAACAGTTCTGTTTTAGAATTGTGGGGGAAGTGAATAGTTCACTATTTGCAAAGGCCTGGAAAGATGTGGTCGCCAACAATGAAGTCTTACATAGTGTAATCAGATGGGACAAGTTGGATAAACCTGTGATGGTGATTGCGGAAAAAACAGATGTTAACATAAATTATTATTTTCTAGAAGATCAAAAGGATCTGACTACTATTTTGTCAGATGATTTAAAGCGTGGCATAAATATCGAAAAAGAATGTTTTCGGGTAACGTTATGTACTTTGGGCGAAGATGAGAGATATATGATTATCACTAGTCATCATATTTTTATTGATGGGTGGAGCAGTGCACTAATCCTGAATGAATTTTTAGATGCATATAATAAAGGAATTGCTAAAAAGAAAACTTCATATAAAGAGTATATCAAATACATTAAACAGGTGGATCATTCAGACTCATTACAGTTTTGGAAAGATCAACTAAGTGGATTTAGAAAATCATCTGTAATCCCTTTTAATTCTACTATGAGTAGTAATGAAAAGCGTCAATATACAGAAATCGTTACACCAGACCTCTACACGAAGATTGAAAAATTCATATACACTCATGAGTTGACCCTCTCCTCATTTTTTTATGTGGCCTGGGGATTGTTATTGAAAAGGTACAATAATGAAACGACCTTCGGGATCACGGTTTCTGGAAGGACGATCCGAGATATAGATATCAGTCAAGTAGTAGGACTTTTTATTAATACAATTCCAATGAGATTAAAAATTAACCCGTCAGAGAGAGTGGAGCAATATATAAAAAGAGTGAGAGATATCCAGGTGGAATGTCAGGAAAATTCTCTGCTTCCTTTACAGACGATCAAATCATGCTGTACAGATTCTTTAGTAGAACTTTTTAATACTGTAATGGTTGTGGAGAATTATTCGTATAATACAGACCTAGATGAGAAAGATGGGATCAATGTTAGATTAGCAGGAGTTTATGAAAACACACATTATGATTTAATTATTCAGGTTAGTGTGAGTGATAGGCTCCAGATCAAATATTTGACGAAAGAGAACGGTTTTGGAGTAGATACTCTGAAAAAGATTTCTAAGCTATATCTATCGGTGATTGAACTAATGCTGGATAGTGAAACTGAATCAATAGCTGATATCTTAAAAGATGAAACTATGAATATAAGTAGTGAAGCACTATCTCCCCTTGTTGTCTGTTCAACATTTGTTAGCTTACCACTCAAATCGTATATAGAGGGTTGGTTGAGGGATTTTTCATGGAATACAGAGGTGCTTTTTACCGATTATAATATGATCTTTCAGGAATTAATAGATGAGAATAGTCTGATCCAGAGTAATACAGGAATCAATCTGTTTATAATCCGTCTTGAGGATTTTATCAGAAATGTTACAGAGCCAAAAGAACAACAGGAAGTATTAAGTCAGACATTAAATCTTCTGATTGAGAATTTTAATAATTATTCTTCTGAAGCAACGACTTTCATATGGTTGCTGAATGAAGAGACCCGCTACACCTTAGATCCTATTGTTAGGCAAAGATTGATAGAAGGGTACACGGAACTGGAAAATTACTTTGATCAATTAGCTTATGTCAAAAAGTTGGATATAAAAGAACTGTGTGATCACTATGATGTGACAGAAAAATATGATTCTTTCCTGGATCAGGAGGCACATATACCATATACAGATGAATACTACGCAGTACTCGGGACCTGTATTGGTAGAAAGTTGCTGGCTTGGAGAAGGCACAAAGTAAAAATGATTGTAGTAGACTGTGATAATACCCTGTGGAAAGGTATTTGTGGAGAAGATGGGTGGGAAGGGGTTCAAATTAATGAGACCTTCCAGAATATCCAGAAATTTTTGAAAGTCAAAAAAGATGAAGGATTTTTGCTCAGCATCTGTAGTAAGAACAATGAAGAGGATGTTTGGAATGTCTTTGAGAAGAATCCAGATATGATTTTGAGTAAAGGAGATTTTGTTTGCCCCAAAATAAACTGGAATGATAAGAGTAATAACCTTCGAGAGATCACACATGAGGTAAATATTGGTTTGTCGAGTCTTGCGTTTGTTGATGATAGTATTTATGAATGTTTGAATGTTATTGAATCCTGCCCAGAAGTGCTGTGTTTCCATCTCCCAGAAAACCAGGAGCAGATCATGCCTTTCTTACATAATATTTGGGCCTTTGATAATTATAGCATCACTCAAGAGGACCGGTTTAGAACAGATATGTATTACAGTGAAACGAAGCGTAAAGAGTTTTTGGAATCACAGCCAAGTGTGAATGATTTTTTGAAAAATCTTCAGATTAAAGTGACACTGTATCCTTTGGACAATGAGGGTATTGAGCGTGCATCTCAATTGAGCTATCGAACCAATCAGTTTACTTTGAACTCTGTCAGGAAGAGTGAACAGAATTTTTTGCATGATTTGAAAGATTCACATGTGCGAATCTGGCTTGTAGAAGTTCAAGATATCTTTGGTAAATATGGAGTGGTCGGGGTCATCTCTGGAAGAGTTGAGAATGAAAGTTTGATCCTGGATGCTTTTTGTTTGAGTTGTCGAGTACTGGGTAAAAATATTGAATATACGATTTTGCAGATGCTTAAAGAATATTGTCTAGAGCATGGATTGACTTATATTAAAGTCAGGTATTCTAAAACGGAAAAGAATGAACCTTTTCATCAATTTCTTTTTAATTCAGGATGGGAGATGAGTGATGGAACGGGGAATCAATCGTGTATTTATAAGGTCTGTGAAGATGGGAATAGTCTGACTGAAAAAATTCAACATATTAATTATGAATTTAGTCTCTCACTGGAAAGAGATTTTGTTGAAATACCTGAACAAGAAGAACAGGTTGCACAGAAGCGAAATAAACCTCTTCCGGCGATTGATGAGACAGGTTGGGGTTGTAATAATGATTATGTGCTGAATGAAGTATATAAAACGAAAGTTTTTGATACTCAAGCAGAAAAATCAGTTTACTTAAAACCATTGATTTACCATCAGATCTCACAATTGGTTCATCTTTATCAAGATAAGGAGTCAGCTTTAACTATTAAAAACTCCCTTCCCGAATCAAAGATAGAAGAAGAACTTTTGAGAATATGGGAAGGGGTCACTGGAAAGCACAATATTGGTGTTGAAGATAATTATTTTACCACCGGCGGAAATTCGGTTCAAGCAACGATGTTGGCCTCTAGAATTCATAAGAGATTCGACGTAAAGCTGTCGGTTGCAGATATTTTAAGATACACAACGATTAAACAGCAGGCAAAATATATTAAACAGAAAAAAGCAGATGCGTACTTTGCGATCAAAAATGCTCCTCAAAGAGAATATTACGATCTGTCGCCTGCCCAAAGAAGAATTTACATCATGCATTATTTTAATAGAGATAGTTTACTGTATAATGTGCCTTTAGCTTTTGAACTGGAGGGCAGATTGGGTCTGAACCGGCTGGAAATGGCAATAAATAAAGTTGTTCAGCGGCATGAGATATTCAGAACGTATTTTGATGTTGTTGATGGAAAGCCAGTTCAGAGAATTTTGGATCAGTTGGAAGTAGAGATCAAGAGATTCTATGCAACTGAAGATGATGTAGAATCAATAGTTAACTCTTTAGTAAAGCCTTTTGATCTAAGTGAAGTGCCTTTATTTAGAACGAGTATTGTAACAGTTGAGGGTCAGAGACATATTCTAGTTTTTGATTATCATCATATCATTATGGATGGGCAGTCAATAGCTATACTTATTGAAGAGATTAATGCATTCTATCAAGGTGAAGAATTAGAAGAGATTGCGTTACAGTATAAAGATTATACTGAGTGGTATAATTCTATTCTTTTAACAGAGTACATGGCAGACCAGAAAGAGTATTGGACCGATAAACTTGCGGGTGAATTACCAGTTTTGAATCTGCCGACAGATTCGCCAAGGCAGAACCATCAAACATTTACCGGTTCAACAGTCACTTTCCAATTTGATTGTCAGCTTTCAGAGATGCTGAAGAAGACTGCTGAGAATCTTAAAGTTACCCAGTATATGTTGCTTTTAGCAGTGTATAATCTGTTTCTTTATAAATATACTGGGCAAAAAGAGATTATTGTTGGAACTCCAGTATCGTGTAGAGAGCATACTGACTTGGAGAAAGTTATTGGAATGTTTGTTAATACACTGGCTATGAGAAACCAGATAGACCCAGAAGAGAAGTTAACAACTTTTGTTGAGCGGGTCAAAGGAAATTCTATAGAAGCGTATGATAACAAAGATTATTTATTTGATACATTGATTGATGACCTGGACCTTCAGAGAGATGCTAGTATGAATCCTTTATTCTCTACAATGTTCGTTTTTCAAGATTTTTATCTTCCTGAGCTATCTTTTGATAGTGAAATTGGTAAGCCTTATTATGTCAAGCATAATGTTGCCAGGTTTGATCTGACATTAGAGATTCAACGGAATTCAGATGAGATGATCGGTAAATTTGAATATAATTCTAATCTGTTTAGGGAGAGTAGTATTGAAAAGATGTCGCAACATTTTTTAACACTGTGTGAACAAGTGATCAAAGATCAGACCTCCAAAGTTTGTGAATACTCTCTGTTGGATGAGCTGGAAACTCAGCGAATCCTGGATTTTTCCTTGGGAGAAAGTGTTTCTTTTGAAGGAAAGACAATTATAGAACTCTTTGAAGAACTAGTGGAAAAAACACCTGATAATTGCTGTATCGTCATGGATACCACTCATGTTACTTACGGAGAACTGAATATCTTAGCTAACGGAATAGCCTGGAGGTTAAGGAATTCTGGAGTGAGACCAAATGATATTGTAGCAATTCTCAGTGAGCCATCTCTCGAAATGGCGATTGGTATTCTTGGAATTTTGAAAGCGGGAGGAGCGTATCTTCCTATTTTGAATACATATCCCGAGGAAAGAATCAAATCCATATGTGCGAATTGCAATATAAGAACCGTTGTGGTTCAAAAAGAAGAAGAGATAGATTATTTAGAGGGTATGGAAGTAATCGATTTAGATCTTCATGGAATGGAAGATGAATCAGATCAGAACCCGGATATTGTGAATGAAGATAATGATTTAGCATATGTGATCTACACTTCTGGCACAACTGGAGAAAGCAAAGGTGTAATGATTGAACATGCTGGACTTTCAAACGCCATTCAGTGGAGAAGACGTGAATATGATCTCAGTTTAAATGATACAGTATTACAATTATTTAGCTTTGCCTTTGATGGGTTTATCACCAGCTTTTTTACCCCGCTCATTTCTGGAACCAAGATTATTCTGCTGAATAGTTCTGATGCAAAAGATGTACTGAAGATGGGGGAGATAATCAATCAGTATAAAGTTACCCAATTTATCAGTGTACCAACAGTCTTTTCGGTCTTCCTGGATTATGTTGAACCAGAAAACTTAAAATCTTTACAGAAGGTGACTCTGGCTGGTGAAGTTGTCACAGATCGTTTAGTCTCAAAGAGTAAGAGGATATTACCCTGGGTGGAGCTGGATAATGAATATGGGCCAACGGAGAATAGTGTACTCTCCTCTTATAAAGCTAACTTAGAAGAAGGCCAGGTTACCGCTGGTAGGCCGATTGCTAACACCAGTTTATATATCCTCGATGAGCAACATAAGTTAGTACCTCAAGGAGTTTATGGAGAGATCTATCTATCTGGTCTAGGTTTAGCGAGAGGTTATGTAAATTATCCAGAACTACCGGCCGAAAAATTTATCCCATCTCCTTTTAACAATACTGAAAGGCTGTATCAGACTGGGGATAGGGCAAAATGGATTGAGGACGGAGAAGTGGTTATCGTTGGACGTATAGATGAGTTAGTTAAAATTAATGGGTATAGGGTAGACTTATTAGAGATTGATGCCTGTGTAAACAGATATTCTGGTATTATTACCAGTAAGACAATTGTAAGTAAGCATAAGGCTTTGACATGTTATTACGAGTCTACGGGCTCTTTAGCGGAGAACGATATTGTTGATTATTTAAAAAAATATCTGCCTGATTATATGATTCCAACTGTATATTATAGAGTTGATCGAATTCCATTGCTAGAGAGCGGCAAGATTGATATCACAAAATTAGACGAAGTAAAGATTATCGAAGGGGAAGAGATGATAGAGTATAGTCAAAGTGAACGGGCTGAAATGATCGAAAAAGATATCAAACAACTTTATGCTGACGTACTCCGTCAGGATAATATTAAATCAGATAGTAATTTCTTTGAACTTGGTGGGAATTCATTAAATGCAGTACTACTTCATAAGAAAATAGAAGAGTTATATCCAGACAGAACCAATATAGCTGATATTTTCTCTTATCCGACTCCGCAAAAGATTGCAAGATTTATTGATGCTCAGGATCAAGAGAATTTGATGCCTGTGTATGGACTTGATTTTATGGAGAACCTCTTATTACCAGGTCAAAAGGAACATCCTAATTTTAGTACTGTTCAGAGTAAAATAGAAGTGACTTTGTTTGAAAGAATGCATAACTATGTATCTCAATTTAATCAGGATATTAATACTTTATTTATTGCCATCTTTATTCTGTTATTAGATCAAGTCACCCATGATGATTTAGTTACAACATATCTTTTTGATAACGAAACACAGAAGATCTCTATTATGCAGATAACTGTGGAAGAAGATATCGAGTTTGATCAATATGTACAAGTAGTATCTGAAAAAATAGAGGAAACTCTAAGAACAGACGAATGTTACGAACTAAGTGATATTAAATTAGAAAAGAATAAGTACAATGATATGGTTCTTATTGGGCTGAAGAATGGTTATTCCAACCTACCATTTGAATTATTTGATCTTGTTTTTTATGAAGTAGATTATAATTTGAGCGAAGCATTTGTTTGCTTGAATTTTAATCAGGACAGATTTGAAACTGCCGTTATGCAGCAATTGCTTACTTCTTATGTAAACTTGTTAAGCACCATTATATGACTCCATATCGAAAGAAGGTATTATCGGCATGAAACTAAAGAATATTAATTTTGACTTAAATTTATCACAAGAACCTGTAAAGCAAAATAATCAAAATGATATTGCGATCATTGGGATGGACTGCAACATAGGCTACACTGATAATATCTGGGACTTATGGAGAAATATAAAGAGTGGAACTGATATGATTGGTACGATCAGTCCTGTAAGAAAACGCGATACAGATGATATTATTTCATGCTTAATAGATTTTTCTGATAAGTACAAATATTTAGAGATGTGCTATTTAAGAGATCTCGATAAATTTGATTATGATTTTTTTGGGATCTCTCCACGAGAAGCAGAACTAATGGATCCCAGCCAAAGATTGCTTTTGCAATCAGCTTATAAGACCTTTGAAGATGCAGGTTTAGGAGCAAAAAATCTTGAGGGAAGTAACACAGGAGTTTTTGTAGGTTATAGCAATAATGAGCTATATTCTTACAAATCCATTATCTATCAGAGTAATCAAACCATGTACAATATGGCTATACCCGGCAATCATTCCGCTGTAATTGCTGGAAGATTAGCTACATATTTTGATCTATGTGGACCGACGTTTGTTTGTGATACTGCATGTTCATCATCTTTAGTTGCATTTCATCTAGCTTGTCAATCGTTACGCAACAAGGAGAGTGAGATGGCATTTGTTGGGGCAGTGAGTTATGCTTTGATTCCAATTCGTAATAAGAATTTTGCTATCGGAATAAAATCATCTAGTTCGAGAACCAGGGCATTTGATAATCTTTCCGATGGTACAGGGGTTGGTGAAGGTGTGGTATCACTTCTGTTAAAGCCATTGGATAAGGCTCTTTTAGATGGGAACCCAATCTATGCTGTGGTCAAAGGAAGTGCTATGAATCATGACGGGAGATCTAGCAGTTTGACATCACCTAATTCGCTGGCCCAGAAAAAAGTTTTACAAGCAGCCTGGAAACAAGCTGATATATCTCCCGAAACTATTGAATATATCGAAGCCCATGGAACTGGAACAAGAATCGGTGATCCCATAGAGATAGAAGCGATTAGAAGAGCTTTTGATGATTATACTGATAAAAAACAGTTCTGTGCGATCAGTTCTGTAAAAAGTAATATAGGCCATTTAGATAGTGCTGCTGGACTTGCAGGGATTATCAAAGCTGTGATGTCATTAAATGAAGGGGTTTTAGCACCTACACTTCATTTTGAATCTCCTAACTCCCAGATTCATTTTATTGATTCACCAGTGTATGTAAATGATAAACTTAAAAAGTGGGATTCATCTTCTAAACGATGCGGGGTTAGCTCTTTTGGCATTAGTGGAACCAATTGCCACGTAATTTTGGAGGAGTTTCAGCATCCAGAGGTAAAGACCAGTCCCCAGTGTCAGCAAAATATAATTACTTTCTCTGCTGAAAGTAGAACTGCATTGCATAGTTTGTTAGAATCTTATATTGAATTTATTGACCTTAAGGGTCAGATGGATATTTTCAAACTATGCTATACTGCCAATTGTGGAAGAACACACTATAAACATAGGATCGCAATGATTGTAGAAAGTATAAAAGATCTAAATGAGAAGATTAAAAAGGTACTGCAAAATCAAACTGGTCTGGAGAATGTCTATTACAGTGATAATCACCAATTTAAAAAAGAGGAGTTGGAGAATCCAAATCAATATAAAGGAGTATTGTCAGGAAGATACAAAGTTGAAAGTAGAGAACAGTTAACAAGTCGTTTGCAGGAACTATGTTCTGCTTATGTTACAGGAACAGATATTCCCTGGTTATTGTGCTACTATCCAGGAGTTTATCGCAAGATTCACATTCCAACATATAACTTTGATAAAAAAAGATGTTGGCTGAAAGAAGTTAGAAGTGTGAACAGAAGAAATTCGGAAGTTATCAACCAGGAATATGCGTACAAAAAGATCTGGGAACGTGTAAATCAGGTAGTAGAAGAATCCGAGATAGTCACAGAAGATCAGCTAATTCTGATATTTAGTGATGAAAGAGGAATATGGAAGAGAATAGAGCATTTTTATCATGCTAAGGGTGCTGAGGTAGTTACTGTTCATCCTAGGATTGGTTACACGTTAGATGATTATGTAGATATTTTAGATAAGCTTAAAATTAAAAGAATTGCGAAAATAATTCACATGGCTTCCATCGAAAATGGAAGAATAACTGATTCAATCGCCAATCTTGAAGGAAGATTGGAAAAAGGCTTGTATAGTCTCTATTATCTGTACCATGCCCTTTTTAAATGTAGAATCGATGTTAAGCAGATTGTAATACTCTCTAATAATGCAGATAAGGTTACGGGACGTGAAGAATATGTAGTGAGTTCTAACAATGCATTATATGCATTTGCCAAGTCAATGCAAGCAGAGCTTAGTACAGTAAAGATCAGATGTATTGATCTCAGTGAAGATCTGTCTGAACAGGCTATAATTAATGAAGTCCTCTCAAAAGATGAATATTTTAAGATCGCTCTCAGAGATGTTGATCAAAGATATGTTGAAGTCATTGCTCATGCAGATATTAAAGGTTATCAGCAGAAACCAATTGTAGATGGAGGGATCTATCTAGTTACTGGCGGCTTGGGAGACATGGGTTTACAGATTTGTCGAGGGATTTCCAAAAAATACAGACTAACATTTTATCTGGTTAATCGGGATGTTGATAAACATCTGACTGAGGAAAAAAGAACAATTATACAAGATATAGAGAAAAATGGCTGTATTGTAAGATATTTATCTGCTGATATTTCTCAAGAGAAGGATGTTATTCAGAATTTGGAGTATATAAGAGTAAACAGTGGAAAAATAAATGGCATCTTACATTGTGCCGGAGTTGAAGGTCAAGGATTAATAGTAAATAAAACAATTGAAGAGATTCAACAAGTGCTGCGGCCCAAAGTACATGGAACATTACTTTTGCATAAGTACACTGAAGAAGATGATCTTGATCTGTTTGTGATCTTCTCTTCATTGGCTGCATTAATTAGTCATCCAGGCCAAAGTGATTATGCGGCTACCAATGCCTTTATGGATTCATATGCAGAAATGATTAGAAAAAGCAATGTTCGTTGTATTGTAATTAATTGGTCTGCATTTTTGGAAACTGGCATGGCTGTTAGAAATAATGTTGACTTTGAAAGTGGAAGCTTATCTCCTCTAAAAACAAGTGAGGTAATAGAATGGTTCTTTAATATATTAGCAGGTACAGAAGATCAAGTAATAATCGCAAAACCGAAAAAAGATGTAACAGATTTAGGTAAGTATGCATTAATGGAATTGTCCGATTCTATAAGGAGAGATGACTATAAACTAGATGTTGCAGTAACCAAAGAAGAATGTGACGAAGAAGATGAAGACTTTTATAACCAGGAGATTTATCAAAATTACACAGATACTCAGAAACAAATTGCTTATTGCTGGTATAAGGTATTAGGGTATTCATGCATAAATCTGAATGATGACTTCTATGAGTTAGGAGGGAATTCATTAACGGCGGTCAATCTAATCGTTAGTATAGAAGAATCCTTTAATATTAAGTTCCCAATTGAAATGGTTCAGCAGATACTAACTGTCAGGGAGATGTCAGAATATATTGATGGGGTGTGCAGTACTGAGCAGAATGAATCTAGGGAACCTGAAGTAATCCATCCAGAGATGCATGTTATTGAGAATATCAACCCTTTTAAAAATTTTGTCTTTAAAAACTGTTTTTATAATGCTTTATTTTCAGTAATGACTAGTTTCGGAATATCGGTAAATAAATTTTTATGCAATTATATCCCAGTCTACCGTGTGAAAGATGACAAACTATTTGTGGAATACCTTACAGAGAGTACGATCTCCGAAGTTTTGGAAGGTTGTGGATTACGCTACAGGATCGACTGTGATGATAATGATATAGTAAAGACGATCAAAAGTGCCATCGAAGAAAAAAGACCCGTTATTGTATCGGTTGATTGTTATTATCTGCCTTTACGCGAAGATACCTATTTGAAACAGCATTTGGAACACAGTATCTTAATTTATGGATTTGATGACTCAAATCAATCTTTCAAGATTATTGAGCAGAAAAATAGTATGAGTCTATCATATCAAAAGCTGACAATTAGTTATCGAGACCTCGAAATTGCATATAAGTCTTATCTATCTTTATATAAGAATGATCAGAGGATTACTTATGCAGACTTTTATTCTGATAACAATTCAGCTCCCCATTCTTTGGAGAACTATCTGCACTTATTTAATAAGTATAAAGAACAAGTTTTTGCTGGTTTGAAGATCTTACAGCAGTATGTTAGTGATATAGTTTTGGATATGAACCTGATTTTAAAAGATGAGACTACTTACAACCGCCTTCTTGAGATGCTAAATGCCATTTTCTCTGCTAAAGCTGTGGAAACAGGTCTAATCAAAGAAGTCTTTCCAGAGGATGACTCGATTAAGGAACTGATAGATCAAGTGCACAAACAATGGTCACAGATTAGAATTAAACTGGTAAAATGCCATCTTTTAAAAAATAAAAAAGACTTTGCAGACTTAAAATTAGACCAATTACTTCAGAGAGCGTGTAATAGCGAAGAAGAATTCTATCAGATCCTGGCAGCACAGTTTAAAGAACATTCAAAGGAGGTTTGATTGTTGTTCTATTATGAGATTATTACAGAAATTGATGGCACATGTGATTACCTTGTAGAGCGGCATAGGATATCTGCAATGGCAGTAGGATTGGTTAAAAATGATGTAATCATCTGGCATAAGGGTTATAGCAATACTTCCCATGACCAATCAATAGATCTATCCAACAAAAAATTTCCTATACAGTCGGTGACCAAAACCTACACCGCTCTGGCTTTTCTATTGGCTGTACAAGATGGCTTGGTCTCATTAGATGAAAGTATAGCTAATTATCTGGCAGGTTTTGCACTCTATTATGATGGGCGAAATCGGATTCAGGAGATCACTTTTAGGCATCTGTTATCGCATCGTTCTGGTCTTCAACATGAGGCTCCAGTTGGGAATAACTATGAATGGGCTGGTACGTCTTTTGAAGAACATATAAAAAGTATTGATCAGACATTATTAAAATTTGTTCCTGGTAAAAGTTATAGTTATTCTAATTTGGGGTATGACTTGGTTGGGTATATCTTGTCTCAGATCTATGGAAAACCTTTTGAGTTGATTATGCAAGAACATGTTTTTGATAAGTTGGGGATGGATTCTAGTTCATTTGACTTGTCTAATCCGATGATGCCATCTTCGGGGATGTGTTCTACTGTGATGGATATGTCTAAGTTTTTAATGATGATTTTGGTAAAAGGAATGTATGAGCAAAAACAGTACCTGTGTGAAGAACTTCTTGAAGAGATGATGAGAATACAATCTCCAATGAAGGATCAAATATCTGGGTATGGCCTGGGGGTCAAGTTATGTTTTGCCGAAGAATGTGGAATCCATATTCATATTGGCAGTGGTTTTGGTTATTATGCATCACAGATGTGGACATATAAATATGATCTGGGTTTTATTCTGTTATGTGATAATCAGAGTGCTTCATTTATAAATGACTTGAATGATAAGGATGCATTTTATAATGTTATCGTAAAGTTGGAAGCAAAAGATAAAAAAGATCAGATCAAAGATCCAAACTCAGCCTATCCAGTTGAGTTGGACAGTTGTAAACGCTATGTTGGAAGTTATTTGATGCATTATAATAGATTGATGTATTGTATGATTGATAATGATTCTTTTCTTGTCTCCTTTGACGAAAAAAGAAGTTGGCAGGTAGCGAGATTTGTTGCATCAGATAAATGTGTGATAGGTGAGCATCTTCTCAATTTTAGAATAGAGAAAGAGACAGTGACGGGTGTAACGCTTATCAACCACTATCAATATGAGTTCTATCCGCGGAATGATTCAATCTATGATGAACCTGGTTCTATTGATGAATCATGCTGTGAACGATATATAGGGAGATATAAAATTAAGCGGAAGAATAAGTTAACAGATGAGCAAAGACTTTATGCAATCTTGAACAGGGTAAAAGAAGAGATGAAACAGATAGAAGTTATGAATGGTTATCTCTATCTAAATGGCAAATACAGATTAATTGAAAATGAGGGTGGGTTATTGATCAAAGTTAATGGTGAAACTATTCAGTTTTTAGATGATGAGGTACGTATAGGTAATGTTCCATATAGTAAAATTGACAAATAAGAATATTTGGAATGGGAGGTAGGCTATGGATTATAATAAAAGGGAAGGAACAACAGTGATAGGATTTATTTTTAAGTTTATGTCTGCACATTGGAAATGGGCTATTTTGAGTATCTTTTTGTCATCTTCATCTGTTATCGTAGCTCTATTACAGACTCATTTGATGAAAAATCTGATCAATAGAACTGTTGCTGGAAACTGGTCTTGGGATACGGCATTGTTTTTTCTGTCACTTGTCTTTGTTTCAGCAGCGGTAGCTGGGTTATCTCATATTGCCATTGGAAAATTAGGTGCGTACTCAGCCCATGATTTAAAATTAATGCTGTCCAATAGATTTATACACACTGATTACAAAAATGTCCAGAGCATCTCTTCAGGTGATGCGGTCTCTACTTTAAATAATGATTGTGCGCGGATTACGTCATTCTTATCTGGTGATGTGATCTCACTACCCACACAGATTTTAACTGCTGTGAGTGCTTTTATATATCTTTTGGTGTTAAATCCTAAATTAGGTTTGATTACTTTTGCCTATACACCAATTGGTATGTTTTTGGCGAATAGAGTAACCAAACGTATGAATAGTCTTTACCCAGTGGCAGCGGATCAGAAGGGGATCGTACTTAATAATGTGGAACAATCCCTATCTTCACTTCAGGTCATTAAATCCTTTGGAATGTACAATCGTTCGATGAAACGACTTAATGCTACCTTTGAGGATCTGTATAAAACAGATCTCAAAATCAAATTTTGGGATACACTTATGCAGCCTGCATGTCTTTCCATAGCTAACACACCAACTCTTGTTTTTAGTATTGTTGGTGGATTACAGGCATTAGATGGGCGTTTGGAATTGGGTACATTCGTTGCAGTTACTAGGCTAATTGGTTATATTGTTCCAACAACAGTTATGCTTCCATTTATGTTAAATAACTTAAATCGCACCAAAGCCTCTATTCAGAGAGTGAATAGAATTCTGGATTTACCTCAGAATGATTCTCAGGTTATTGAAAAGGTGGGAAAAGATCTGGTACCTTCTGTGGTTGTGAAGAATCTATCATTTGGCTATGAACTAGACCGCCCTGTATTGAAAGATACATCTTTTGAACTCAAAAAACCTGGTATTACAGTTGTCGTCGGGAGTAGTGGTAGCGGTAAAAC
Organism: Halanaerobiales bacterium; assembly: GCA_030627905.1. Taxonomy (GTDB): domain Bacteria; phylum Bacillota; class Halanaerobiia; order DY22613; family DY22613; genus JAGMES01. The sequence continues at coordinate 4,331 of DAOVRZ010000037.1, read as the reverse complement.
AACTCTTATTTCTCTACTATCTGGTTTATATCGCCCTGACAGTGGGAGTATTCAGATCAATGGATATGATACTTCAAAACTTACCGATATTAATATTGGGTCATTGGTCTCTGTTTTACCTCAGGATATCTATGTTTTTTCTGACAATATTCTAAATAATATTCGTGTTGGAAAGATTGACTCAGATGATAGAGAGGTCATAAAAGTAGCAGAAGTGACCGGGGTAAGTGAATTCATTGAACAGAAGGAGAAGGGTTTTCAAACAATGCTTGGTCAAGGTGGGAATGATTTATCTGGTGGGCAAGCACAGAAGTTGGCTCTTGCGCGAGCATATCTTAAAAATGCTCCAATCTGGATATTAGATGAACCAACCTCTGCCCTTGATGGTGTTTCTGAATCAAAACTACATAACTTACTTTCAGAATTATCTCAAAGGAAAATTGTATTTGTTGCCGCACATCGTCTTTCTACAATTCAACTGGCAGACCAAATCATTTATCTCAAGGATGGTCGGATTGAAGGTTTTGGAACATGGAAAGAACTACAGAAAAACAAAAACTTTATCAATACACTCAATTCTGATGAATTTCCTAATGAAGGTGAGGTATGTGCAGTATGAAAAAATATAAACTGAACGTACTGATTCGTAGCATTAAACTGATGGAGAATAGGAAAGCAATCTATCTTGGTTTTATGTGTTTAGCATTGATTGCAATTGTTATTGGCGGGGTTATTCGCCCGATTATGAATAAAAAAATTATTAATGCAATCGAGTTTAATGATCCATCATTGTTTTACAGTGCCCTTGTTTTGATGCTGGTTTCTACTATATTGTTTTGGGTATTCTTACCCTTATTCTACTATTTTGGTGCGTGGGCCAGCAAACAGGCGATGTTTAAAGTACGTAAGCGACTTAATGAGCATTTAATTAAACTTCCAGTTCGATATCATGACAAACATTCTTCAGGAGAGATTCTTTCACTCTTCTCAAATGACCTGAGATGTTTAGAGGGGATATATGACCATCACATTTACAAAACACTTGAGAATTTTTGTGTAGGTTTTACTGGATTGATTATGCTCTTTGTAATTGATTGGAAACTTGCGTTAGTAGCCTCTTTTCTTGGAGTTTTATCTGTAATTATCGCTAATCGCTTTAACGAACCCTTTAGTAGAATTGGGGAGCAGTTACAGGAGAGTGCAGGGAAGACGACAACTATCTTTTTAGATATCGTCAGAGGGATACGTACAGTCAAATTTTTCAATATGGGTAATCCACTCAATCACAAACTTAAAGAAACGGTTGCTAAGGAAACTGAGTGTAGGGTTGTTTTAGTCAAACGCCAGGCTGGGCTGAATACCATCCTTGGAATTTTAAATGGATTATCTGCTCTTGGAATCATCTTTATCGGTGGATATATGGTTCAAAGGGGTTGGACTGATTGGGGAACTGTCATTACTATCTCTGGATTGCAGTTTGCAACGCAAGATCTGTTCTCTGACTTCCCTGCAAGTTTAGCTAATCTACAAGCTGTTCTGGCAGGTGTTGAAAGAGTTTTAAATGTTATTTCTGAACCAAAAGAAGAGATAGATAGAGATAAATGCAGAATTTGTGCTGAAGAGGAACAGAAAGTCCTTGAGTTAGAGAATGTATCATTTGGTTATCAGGAAAGTGAACCAGTTATTAGTAATCTATCATTGACACTTAAAAAAGGTGAGATTGTGGCACTTACAGGAGCAAGTGGTAGTGGTAAATCCACTCTGGTTAAACTGATTATGGGATTGTATACGCCTACAGAAGGTATAATCATAATATTTGGGGACGAATCTGAGCTTTCGTTAGATATATTGAGAAAAAAGACAGCATATGTTCCCCAGACTGCGCAGTTGTTTGCTGAAACTATTTATGAAAATATTGCGTGTGGTTCTGATGAGACAGGAATGGAAGAGGTGCTTGCTGCTGCGAAAAGTGCTGGAATCCATGATTTTATTCAAAGTCTTCCACAGGGATATCAGACAGTGCTTTCTAATGATGGGATCTCGCTTTCTGGAGGGCAGAGACAGCGGATTGCTATCGCACGGGCTCTGGTAAAAAATGCTGATCTGTTATTGCTAGATGAGATAACATCTTCTCTAGATGGTGAGAATGAGAGTCAAATCATGAAAACGATCACCCAAATATCTAAAAATACGGCTGTTTTACTGATATCCCATCGAGAAACAACTATTAAATATGCTACTACAAATATAGCTTTTTAACGACATTTCAGAAGGCGGTTTTCAGAGAGGAGTCCCCCTCCTCTATAGGTGGGAGTTCAAATCTCCTTTTGAAGTCGTTAAACTTAAGAAATAATAACGTAGTTATTATTTCGACTTTAAGATACTTCTTTTTCTGAATATAATATATTTTTTATAAAAAGAAGTAGATTATGCAGGAACTTAGAAGAAAAAGTAGAATATATACAAAATACAAGATCAATGAATAAATCAAAAATGTATTTTTTTAGAAAAAGTATGTTGAATACAATAGTTATCAATTTATCCTGTAAGATATATATAATATTACTATAAAATAGTATTTAGGAAATTAATGAAAAAATATTCTGCAAAAAAAATGGAAGGTGGGTAAGAAGAAAGGAGGTATATGTTATGAATTTTGAAAACTTAAATGTTGTTGAAGCAGTTGCTTATGAAATTAGTTCATCAGTTTTTTTAAAAATGTAGTTTGAAAATTGGTTTTTAAATTAAATGATCAAAAACTTACCCATTTTCATTTTTTAATAGATAGGAGTGGAAGATAGTGATTAAATTAGTCAACAAAGATATCGTTCCGTATATAGATGCAAGTAAAGAGTGCAGACTAGTGGCAGTAGGTTCATATCTCGCTACAGAAAAATTTTCATTGAGAGAACTTGACTTAATATTTGGTCACTATTTGGGATATTATTTAAAGATAATTGATGAAGACATATATCCATACAAATATTCATTTGATTTTATAAGTGAGTTTTTATACAGGCATTATCAAGTTAAGGTGGAAACTTTAACAGAAGTTGATCCTAAGAAAGCGTGGGAAATATTAGAGACAGACATACATAATAATAAGGTTGGTATAACTTGTGTGAGTATATTCTATCTGAATTATCATCGAAACTATAAAAAAGTACACCACCCTCATTATCTATTGATATTAGGTTATGATACTGAAGATCAAACAATAATTGTTAACGATATATATTGTCAGTATAAAGGGAAGTTAACCTTTGAAGAATTTGTTAACGGAAGAAATGTTAAATTTGGACTGTATAAAAATCGTTATCTTCAAATTGTTGATCAGAGTGTGACTAAAGAAATACCGGATGAGACATTTTATAAAACTTTTTTGACAAATGTAACTAATCTTCAGAGCAGCAGTTCCGATAAAGATGTTTTTCAAGGAATCTGTTGTATCCAGAAATTAAAAGAGTGGATATTAAGTAATAAAGATAGGAATTTAGCATATGAATTAACTGGATATGTGGAAGACTTTTATCAAACTGCTCTAAGACATAAAAAGTTTTTGCAGTTACTAATCAAAGATGAGAAATTAATTGAAATTGTTCAGGAAATAACAGAGGAATGGAAGATAATATTGCTCATTTTGATCAAAATGAAATATAAAAAAACTGATAAGATGATATTAGCTATAGTAAACAAACTTGATACTATAAAAATTTTGCTTGAAAAATATCTGTCTATTTTGGAAAAATCAAAAAGGTTATTAGGAGATTCATGTTGATCTGAATATTGGATAAAAACTTTTACCCAGTATAATGTATCCATACCGTTTTACTAATAAATGCGAATAGTGAAAATCTGTTTTTTCAATAGGTGACTTTGCCTGTGACGAAGGCTTTGTTTTCTTATTAACAGTATCATCAATACTAACAAATATAGGTTGGTTAGTGTCTTTTGATTGGTGTAATATAAAATCAATAGATTTTTTTTTATGACATGATTAGCCCACAAAAAGTAGTCGTTCAAGAACTCACAATACCATATATAATACTGAAACCACCTAATTCAGTACTATATATGGTATGTGAGCTCTCGTGCGACTACTTTTTGTGGGCTAATCATAATATCTATATCAAATCCGTGCTTTTCAAATATTTCTCTAGGAAGCTTTCCTTTTTCGTTCTCAGCAATAAAAATATAGTTACTACTCAGGCATTCCATTATTGGGATGCCTATGATATTATCAGGCCATAGTCTTTGACCCCACGCCTAAACGTAGGCAACTCAAATAAAGAGACACCCTCAAGTGTCCCTTTGCTATTTGTTGAATATTG
>DAOVRZ010000182.1:0-5191 GCA_030627905.1 Halanaerobiales bacterium | reverse complement strand
TGAAGATGGTAGATTTGATGGAGTTAGTAGAACAAGCATTAAATTAATTTTTTTTAATTATATAATATAAAATTAGACTAAGAAAAATGGGAAAAAAAAATGGTAAAATTAAGCGATCCAATCACAATTAGAGGTATGGAATTTAAAAATAGATTAGGTTATCCACCTATGTTAACATTTTCATCTAATCGAAATGGAGCTCCAACTAAAGCATCTTTTCGTATATATGAAGACAAAGCTCGTGGAGGTGCAGGATTAATTACTTATGAAAACACTAATCCTGATCCTCCCCTTGTTATAAGCGCTGGTATGGCACATATAGGAACCGAGAGAGAGGTCCGAAAATATAAAAAACTTACTGACAAGATCCATGAATATGGTGCGAAAATCGGAATGCAAATGGGTTATGGGGGTATAATAGGCCTTATGTTTAGTGGATTGATGAATATACAGATGATATGTAACGGACCTTCAGCAATAGATCCCGTAGAAGCGACTCCAGCACAGAGTTCAACACTCCCATGGTTTGCGGATCGTTTAAGAAAGCTCGGTTCTAGAATTAAAGAGTTAACTGTTGAGGAAATTATTACCTTTGAGGAAAAATTAGCTCAGGGAGCAAAGAGAGCAATTGAAGCAGGATTTGATTATATTGATATTCACTCTGGTCATGGAATGTTATTTATGGCGTTTTTATCAAGTTTTTATAATCGAAGAACTGATGAATATGGAGGTTCGATTAAAAATAGATGTCGTTTTTTGGTAGAATCAATAAAAAAAATGAGGGATACCATAGGTGAAAAACCTCCAATTTTTGTTCGATTTTCCGCAGATGAGCTTCTTGCTGATGGAAATACAATTGAAGATGGAATTAAAATTGCCCAAATTTTGGAGAAAGCTGGAGCAGATTGTCTTGATATTACTCAAGGCATTATTATTCGCTCTCCGAATGGTATTCAGGTACCAACCTACATAGATCATGGGGGCTTTATTCAATTTGCTGAAGCTATTAAAAAAGCAGTTAATATTCCAGTCATCGGAGTTGGTAGAATCATCGACCCTAAAATGGCAGATGAATTTATTCAACAAGGTAAAGCTGACATCATTTATATGGGAAGGCAGTTATTATGTGATCCTGAGACTCCAAATAAATATTTTAGTGGGCATCCTGATGAAATCAAGTACTGCATTGGTTGTTTACAAGGATGTAGCAATGGAGTTTGCGTATATGATGCTTATAGTAGTGCTAATTATCAGGAACTTAAACCCTCCACTGAAATTAAAAAAATCGTAATATTAGGAGCCGGTATAGCGGGAATGGAAGCAGCCAGGGTTGCTAAATTAAGGGGGCATGATGTAGAAATATACGAGAAATCTAACAAAATAGGAGGATTACTGCCTCTTGTTGCATCTGAGTATAAAAAGGAAGACTTCATGAACATTGTGAATTATTTAGAAAAGCAGTTATCTAAGCTAGGTATTTCTGTACATCTAAATAAGGAACTAACAAAAGAACAAATTGTTGGATTAAACCCAGATATCATAGTTCTAGCAACAGGTTCAGAAGCTACTGTACCAGTATCATTGAAAGATAAATCTAATGTGCTGACACAAGATGAGGCAATTTTAAATACTAAACCTTTAGGAAAAGATTTAGTAGTATGGGGGTTAGATACCTATTGGAGAGGGGGAGCAGAAACTGCTATAACCTTAGATAGTCGAGGAAAAAATGTAAAAGCACTTGTAGGGTCAGAATTTGGTGTTGCTCAAATTTTATTGCCGGCTGGTGATTCAGGAAGAATGTTTGGCATATTAAAAGAATTAACAGAAAGAAAGATACCCATTTATCCAGGAGCAAAACTTTTAGAAGTAAATGATAATAGCGTCAAATTCCTTGACAAAAATAAAAAAGAAGTTAGCATTCAGGCAGATAATCTAATTCATTGTGGAGCTAGAATCACTCATGGGAAAATGTTAAAGGAAACTTTTGAAGGAACAGCTCCAGAAATTGTGCTTATTGGGGATTGTAAGAAACCTCAAGACATTGAATTAGCAATGAGAGACGCTCAAACTTTTGCAAGAAGTCTGAAATAGATATTTCACTTTCTTTTTTTAATTTGTTTTTATTTTTGGACTTTAATTACGCAATTCATTATTTAGGAAAGCCATCTATGCCGTCTTCTAATTGAACTCCTAAAGTATTAAGAGCCATTGAAACTAAATTGTATTGCCCTACAGTAAATACAAGATCGATGAGTTGGTGTTTATTATATTTTACAGCAAGTCTTTGCCAGGTTGCATCTGTTATAAAAGAATCAATATATAGTTCATCGACAGCGCGTAATAATGTAGCATCAAAAGTATCCCATCCCTTTGCATTTGGACCTTCAATTATTTGAATTATTTCTTCCTCACTTAACCCAGCTTGCTTTCCAATTATTACATGTTGACCCCATTCATACTCTGCTTGACAGAGCCATCCGATTCGTAGAATAAGGATTTCTCTATCTCGAGGTGGAAGTGAGGATTTAAATAAAACATGATTACCAAATACACGCCATCGGTTATACAACTTTGAATAATTAGCTAATGTAGCCATTATATTAGTAACTGGTCCTTTGCTAATTTTTTTAAATCCCTCTATCAGTTTTCGAGCATCTTCATCCCATTCAGATTCTTTTTGCGGATAAATTCTCGGTTCTGAGAGCCGGACGATTTCTTGTTGATTTTTATCTAGCACTCTAATTTTTTCATCTTTTTCTCTCATACATTATCTCACTAATTATTTGTTAATAAGAATAAATATACATCATTAATTTATTATGTAGAATTAATTTTTAAATAATATTTAAATAATATTAAACTTCATGATAAATAAAAAAGAAAGTGGTTTCTAAAAATGGGCCTTAGCATCGAACAAATGATGAAAGTGTTGAGTAAACAGTTGGGAGTTACTGCAACAACAACTCTAGGAGATATTATAAAAAGAAAAGCTGAAAAAGTTGGAGATAAAGTATATTTAACATATATACGAGATTTTGATAAGGGTTTAGATGAAAAATACACATATCGAGATATGCACATGCAATCAAATAGATTAGCCAACGGTTTGCTAAAATTAGGAATTAATAAGGGAGATGGAATTGCTATTTTTCAAATAAATAGCCCAGAGTATCTCTTTGTGTTGTTTTCGGCTTTCAAAATGGGTTGTTATTGTGTTTTAGTTAATACGGGCTTAAAAGGTGAAGGCTTACAATACATTATAGATCATAGTGATAGCAAGGTTCTCGTCATTCACTGGACCTTCATAAGTAGATACATGAATCTTAAAAACCAATTACCAAAAATCAAACATGTAATTGTTGATATAAATGAGGCTCCAACAAACCTCGAATTACCTGAAGGAGCTATATCACTTCAGAGCGTAATGGACGCCCCCGATGATGAAATTAAAGTAGAAATCGATCCAAAAGATATGAGCATCTTGATATATACATCTGGAACGACAGGACTTCCAAAAGCGACAACATTCTTTTACGGAAAAACCTTTATAGGCAGTACTCTTGCATATTTCGCTCTTTTAGCTTATGGCATGGGTCGTCCTGGGGACACTTTTTTTACCTGCTTACCTTTATTCCATGGAAATGCACTACAATTAACATGTATGCCCGGATATTTATCAGAGTTCCCTGTCGTCCTCTCAAAAAGGTTTTCTGCGTCAAGATTCTGGGATATGATTCGAAAATATGAAGTTACAAATTTTAATCTTCTTGGATCAATGCCGCAATATTTATTGAAACAACCAAAAAGAGCTAATGATAGAGAAAACAAAGTATGGCGTGTTAATTCAGCTGCATGTCCTAAGGAGCTTATTGAAGATTTCGAAGAGAGGTTTGACGTGAAAATGTATGAAGGATATGGAGCAGTTGATGGCGGTGGATTCTCAATCACAACTTTTGGTAAAAAAAATCCTCCTGTTGGAACAATGGGGAAACCTGATGAAAGTGTCACTGCAGAAATAATTGATGAAGAGTATAATATTTTAGAACCAGACGAGGTTGGAGAACTAGTCTTTCTAGTAAAAGAGGGAGAAACTGAACAAAGAAAGGTTACTTATTATAAAGATCAAAAATCTTCAGAAGATCGAATTAAAAAAGGACCAGATGGTAAAAAATGGTTTCATACAGGAGACCTTGCTACAAAAGATAAAGATGGGTGGTTCTTCTTTGTCGATCGGAAAAAAGATTCAATTAGACGGAAAGGAGAAAATATTGCAGCTTTTAGTGTTGAGAGAGCAATTAATCAACACGAGAAAGTTCTAGAATCGGCGGCTTATGGCATTAAATCATCTCAAGTTGGAGAAGATTATGCTGAAGATGAAATCATGGTTGCAGTGGTAATGAAACATGGTGAGACGATATCTCCTGAAGAATTGCTTGACTTCTGCCAAGACAAACTCGCTTCCTTTCAAATACCTCGATTTATAGAATTTGTTGAGAAACTCCCCAAAAGCGAAGTTCACAGAATAATGAAGCGCTTTCTTAAAGAACGCGGTGTTTCAGAAAACACATATGATCGTGAAAAGGCTGGTAGTTAATTCTCAAAAGAGAAAATTTTATTTCCTGTCATTTTTTGTCAAAGTGTATTCGATAAATTTAAAAGTATCTGGAAAGGAGATTGATTAATCTTTGTCGTCTATTGATTCATTCGATTCTTCTAAAACTTTTGCAATTTCTAATTCTTTTTCGCGTGTTTGTGATCCTGACTCGAGATATTCTTTCATCCTTTTTTTAGATTCAGGCAACGATGTAGATATATTAAAAAGGTGATCTTCTTCAAGTAGTGCTTCCTCTACCGGTAATTCTTCTGCTGCGATAATAGATTTCTTAATTAAAGCTATCGTTTCAGCTGGAACATATGCGATTCTATAAGCCAACTCTTCTACATATTTATCGATTTGGTCGGGTGGTAAAGCCCTGTTAATCCATCCATAGCGTTCTGCCAACTCTGCTGAAAAAGGAACCGCAAAGGTACTTAACATTACTTCTAATGCTCGGGCTTTTCCTAGCAAGCGGGTTAACCAGTGAGTACCACCGCCACCAGCTATAATTCCTAGACCTGCCTCTCCTTGGGAGAATACCGCTTTTCCTATTGCACCAAATCTCATATCTAAAGATAATATAAATTCATTACC
>DAOVRZ010000183.1:0-5123 GCA_030627905.1 Halanaerobiales bacterium | reverse complement strand
TCATAAACGGCTATGGTCCTACAGAAGCTACAATTTGCACAACCTTCTATAAATATGGTCAAATAGCACCTGTAGGTAGAAATGTTCCAATAGGTAAACCTCTGGCTAATACACAAATATATATATTGGATCAATACTCAAATCCTGTGCCTATGGGCACTGTGGGAGAATTGTGTATCTCAGGAGATGGTTTAGCAGAAGGCTATCTAAACAGAGAGGATTTGACAACAGAAAAATTTGTACCCAACCCATTTATCTTTGGTATGAAAATGTACAAAACTGGAGACATGGCGCGTTTATTACCTGATGGAAATATCGAATTTTTGGGGAGAATAGATCATCAAGTGAAGATACGTGGATATAGAATCGAACCAGGAGAGATCGAATGCCAGTTATTAAATTATGACTCAATTAAAGAAGCGATAGTGGTAGATAGAGAAGATAAAAATGGAGAAAAATATTTGTGTGCATATGTAGTATCAGAAAAAGAAGTAACAGTAGGGGACTTCACTCCGAAGGAATTGAGAGAATTCTTATTAAAAAGTTTACCAGAGTACATGATTCCATCATATTTTGTACAATTAGATCAAATGCCATTAACTGCAAACGGTAAAATTAGCAGAAAATCTCTTCCGGAGCCTGAAGGTAACATCGTAGTAGGCACTGAATATGAAGCGCCACGAAATGAAACAGAAGAAAAATTGGCAGATGTATGGAAAAAGGTATTAGGAATTAAGAAAGTAGGTATCAATGATAATTTCTTTGAACTTGGAGGGCATTCCTTAAAAGCTATAGTGCTTGTTTCAAAAATACACAAAGAATTCAATAGTGAAGTACCTTTAAGCGAAATGTTTAAACGACCAACAATTAAAGAACTCGCAACTTATATACAAAAATCTGATAAAAAAATATTTACAGCTATACAGCCTTTAGAGGAAAAAGAATATTATAAAGCCTCTTCAGCACAGAAAAGAATGTACATGCTTCAGCAATTTGATTTAAGCAGCACTAGCTATAATATACCAGCAGTATTTGAGATTGAAGGAAATTTAAATTATGAAAGATTGAAAAATGCATTTAAAACATTAATTGAAAGACATGAGACTCTAAGAACGAGTTTTGAAACACTAAACGATAAAGTAATTCAAAGAGTACATAAAAAAGCAGAATTAAAAGTAGAGATTCTAGATAATATTGAACAATCAAACAAAATTATTGATGAGTTAGTTCAGAAGTTTATAAAAACCTTTGACTTAAGTAAAGCACCATTATTTAGAATAGGAGTTATAAGAGTAGCTGAAGAGAAGTTCATACTTATGTTTGATATGCACCACATCATATCTGATGGTATATCTATGGGAATACTTATTAGTGAATTTGTAGATCTTTATGAAGGTAAAAAATTAGATGAATTAAAAATTCAGTACAAGGATTATGCAGATTGGCAAAATAAACTTATTACAAGTGATGTAATGAAAGAACAGGAAGAGTATTGGCTAAATAAGTTTAGTGATCACCAGAACGGTGGGCAAATATCAGTATTAAATCTACCAACTGATTATCCAAGACCAGTTATCCAAAGTCATAAAGGTGACAAGCTAAATTTCATAGTAGAGGAAAAATTGACAAAAGAACTTAATAGATTAGTCAAAGAAACTAATAGTACTATGTATATGGTTCTTTTATCAGGAATTAATATTTTATTGTCTAAATATAGTAATCAAGAAGATATCATTATAGGAAGTCCAATCGCAGGTAGACCACATGCAGATTTAGAAAAAATTATCGGAATGTTTATAAACACACTGGCAATGAGAAATAATCTAGCAGGAAATAAGACTTATAAAGAATTTTTGAAGGAAGTAAAAGAAAATGCATTAGAAGCTTATGAACATCAGGATTATCAATTTGAAGAATTGGTAGATAAATTAAACCTGCACAGGGATATGAGTAGAAATCCACTATTTGATGTAATGTTTGTGCTACAAAATATTGATAAAATTCAAATTGATTATAATGAATTAAAGACTACACCATATAAATTAGAAAGTACTATTGCAAAATTTGATTTAACTCTTCATGCTATTGAGATAGACGAGAAAATTAATTGTTCTTTTGAATATTGTACAGATTTATTTAAGTCAGAAACTATTGAAAGATTAGCAAAACATTATCTGAATATACTTCAAACAGTTGTTGAAAATCCAGAGATACATATTGCTAAGATTGAACTACTTTCAGAAGAAGAGAAACAACATTTATTGTATGAAATTAATGATACAGATGCAGATTATCCAGAGTTAATCACAATCCAACAAATATTTGAAAGACAGGTAGCTAAAACTCCAGATAAATTAGCTGTAGTTTTTGAAGATCAACAATTATCTTACAGAATGCTGAATGAGAAAGCTAATCAATTAGCTCGGTGTTTAAGAAATAATGGTGTAAAGGCAGATACGATTGTGGGAATTATGTTAAACCGTTCTCTTGAGCTAATCATTGGGATAATGGGGATTTTGAAAGCAGGAGGGGCTTATTTACCAATTGATCCTACGTATCCTGAGGATAGAATCGAATATATGGTTAAAGATAGCGAGATTGATTTATTGTTAACAGAAAGAGGATATCTAAGCAATGTAGATTTTTCAGGAAAAATATTGGATGTACAGGATGAAAATATTTTTACAGGTGAAAGCTCGAATCTGGATGTGATCAATCAATCTCATCATCTGGCATATATAATTTATACTTCTGGCTCAACAGGTAAACCTAAAGGGGTAATGATTGAACATAGGAATCTGGTGCGTCTCTTATTTAATGACCAATTCCAATTTGATTTTAATGAAGAAGATGTTTGGACTATGTTCCATTCTCAATGTTTTGATTTTTCAGTATGGGAGATATTTGGAGCATTATTGTATGGTGGTAAATTAGTTGTTATTCCAAAACTAAGTGCTCAAAATCCAGATGATTATTTAGAAATATTGCTAAAAGAAAAAGTAACAGTTGTTAACCAGACACCAACTGCATTTTATAATCTTAGTAATGTGGCGATGGATTCAAATAAAAAAGATTTGAAAGTAAGATATATTATATTTGGAGGAGAGGCACTAAAATCAGTAATGTTAAAAGCTTGGAAGGAAAGGTATCCTAAGACAAGATTAATCAATATGTATGGAATCACAGAGACTACTGTACATGTGACATTTAAAGAGATTGTTGAAGAAGATATTGAAAGAAAACTAAGTAATGTTGGTAAACCAATTCCAACACTGAAGGTATATATTCTGGATAAACACAAACATCTTTTACCATATGGAGTACCAGGTGAGTTATGTGTTACAGGTGCAGGAGTGGCGCGAGGATATTTAAATCGACCTGAGTTGACAGAGAAGAAATTTATCAAAAATCCATTTAAGATCAATGATTTTGAGGAAAGACTATATTGTTCAGGTGATTATGCAAGACTCTTATCTGATGGAAATATAGAGTATCTTGGTAGAATTGATCGGCAGGTAAAGATAAGAGGTTTTAGAATCGAACTTGGAGAGATAGAAAATCAATTGCTAGATTATAATCCAATCAAAGAAGCAATAGTGGTAGATCAAGAGGATAAAAATGGATCAAAATATCTTTGTGCATATGTAGTATCAAGTAATAAAGTAACAGCAGGGGAATTAACTCCGAAGGAGTTGAGAGAATTCCTACTAAAAAGTTTACCAGAATATATGATCCCATCATACTTTGTTCAATTAGATGAAATACCAATAAATGCAAATGGTAAGGTTGATCGAAGAGCACTTCCAGAATCAGAAGGTAAGATTGTGGTAGGAACTGAATACGAAGCTCCAAGAAATGAAATTGAAGAAAAATTAACAGAAGTGTGGAAAGAGGTCTTAGGAGAAGTAGTAGTAAAAGATAAAATAGGTATCAATGCTAACTTTTTTGAACTAGGAGGACATTCATTAAAAGCAATAATATTGTTAGCTAAAATGCATAAAGCACTGAATGTAGAAGTTCCATTTAACCAGGTTTTCAAAACTCCTACAATAAAAGAACTTGCACAATATATTAAAAAGGCAGAAGAAAATATCTATTCTTCAATACAGCCTGTAGAAGAGTCTGAATATTATCCTGTGTCTTCATCTCAAAAAAGGATACACATTCTATGGCAGATTGATGGAAATTCATTGGCTTATAACATGCCATCAGCAATGATTCTCGAAGGTGAGTTGGATAATATCAGATTTGAAAAAACTATAGAGAAACTTGTTCAGCGACACGATGCTCTCAGGACATCCTTTAGAATGATTAATGGGGAAGTCATGCAGGAGATTCATAAAGAAGTTGATATTGATATAAGTTATCAAAAAGTAAATGAGAGTGAACTAAAAGAGGCAGCAACCAACTTTATAAGACCTTTTGATCTAAGCAAGGCACCGTTACTTAGAGTTGTTCTCATGAAATTTGGATTTAATAAACATCTGCTCTTATTCGATATGCACCATATTGTTTCTGATGGAGTCTCAATGACTATTCTGACAAGAGATTTTAACAGTCTGTATGAGGGTACAGAATTGCCAGAGTTGAAGATACAATATAAAGATTATGCATCATGGCATAACTCTTTGATGGAATCAGAGCTTATGAAGGAAATGAGTGAATATTGGATAAGAAAATTAGATAACTTTACCTATACTGAGTTACCTACTACAAATATCTCTTCCAACAAACAATTAGATGGAAGAACAAAGCAGACAGTGCTGAATGAAATATTAACAGAACAAATTAATGAGTTTTGCATAAATCATAAAATATCTAAATTCATATTTATGTTATCCACTTTCGAAATAGTAATAATGAAAACAATTAATCAGAATGACATTACCATAGGAATTCCTGTTGCAGGTAGGAGACATGAAGATCTGCAAAATATAATAGGTGTCTTTTTGAATGTTCTGGTCACTCGCAGCAAAATTGAGAATAATGCAACTTTCAAGGATTACTTATTTAACTTAAGAGATAATTGGATGGAGACTCAGAAATATCAGGATTATCCATATGAAGATCTATATGCAAAAGAGAAAGACGTATTTAACTTCAAGATGGATTCACTATTTTCT
>DAOVRZ010000095.1:0-23317 GCA_030627905.1 Halanaerobiales bacterium | reverse complement strand
GTTTTCTAGTTTTTCTTTTCATAATAATCCCTCCAAATGTCTATAAATCAACATAATATCTAATTATATCATATCATATTTATGCATTTTTGGAAACTATTATATCAAAATATATCGAAAAATATTTACTCGTTAGAGCTGTAGTCGGTACCTTTGTCTTTTCATTTATTTTTGATAAAAATGGTGGAGTAAATCCACTCTTTGCTAATGAATACAGCATCCTTGAACTTGTATATAAGCCACTATTCATTCCCGATAGAGCTGCAGTAATTACAACAATATTCATAATAATAGCTGCCCCTGGGATCCCTGTTTTTTCAAACACTAGAACAAATGGACTACCTGACAATCCTATACTATCCCAAGGTATAAGACCAACTAAAATAGCAATAGAACCTACATATAAAACAAGAGTACGAATTACAATTCCGTTAATCGCTTTCGGTACATCTTTTTTCGGATTCTCAGTCTCTCCTGCTGCAACTCCAATCACTTCTGTTCCCCCATACCCGACCATCACCATCACCATTGAAAGTAAAAGCCCCGAGATCCCTCTTGGGAAGAAACCACCATGCTGAGTATAATTTGTCGTTCCGACTGGTTCTCCAACAATACCAAAAATCATTCCAATCCCAAAAATAATAAATAAAATAATTGCAATTACTTTAACCATCGAAAACCAAAATTCGAATTCACCAAAAGATTTCACACTTCCTAAATTAACTATCGTCATCGCAATCGAAAAAATAATACCAAAAATCCACCCATATTGTCTTGGAAACCAATATCCCATATATGTAGATGCTGCTATAATCTCAGCTGACATCACTATAACCCAAGATAACCAATAAGTCCAACCAACTAGATAACCTACAAAAGGGCTCAGCGCCTCTGCTGCATAAACGCGAAATGAACCAGGCACTGGATTACCTACAGACATCTCTGCAAGCGCCAGCATAACAAGCATCATAATCACGCCTCCTAAACCATAAGCGAGAATTACACCCGGGCCAGCCAGTCTCACCGTCGCTCCGCTTCCTAAAAACATCCCCACCCCAATAACGCCACCAATAGATATCATCGTCAAATGACGAGCAGTAAGACCACGGTTCAATCCTTTTTGTTTTTCTTCCATAAAAAATCCTCCTATCGTAGTTCACTTATATCTAGTCTCTACAGATAGGAGGTTTTTTATCAAACTTTACTCATTTTCCATTTTTATATCCAACACTTTTGCAGGATTTGTTACCAACATCTGATCAATCCACTCTTCCTTGATCCCACTTGCTCTACATAGCGGTAAAAATTCAGTAAATAATCTATGATAGGGATTCACAAACCTCCCCTTATCCTTGCCTACCACAAACCAACCTTTATCCTGAGAAAGAAGCATCCTATCTAAAATTCCAGCTTGAATTAATTCTCGCAACATTTTTACATGTTTTTCATAAGGCATATAACCGATTGAATCTATCTGAATCCACATCCCACGTCTTCCTAATTCTATCATTGTAGGTAAATCTTCACCACAATCAGCATGCGTCCAAATAAACCTATCAAAAGGTAACTCCTCTTCTTCCAAAATCCTACCAGCCTGTAAAATTGTAGCAGGTAAGAGAGTATGAGATTGAATCGCCATTCCAGTCTTTAGACTTGTCCGTGCAGCAGCCCGCAAAATCTTTTCCTGTAACTTTGAGATTGGCCCATCATCAAGAGCAATCTTGATAAAACCGGGCTTAATCCCAGTCTCACCTATTCCCTCTCGAAACTCCTTCTCCCAACACTGCACAATCGCGTCAATTGTAGCAGCTCTAATCTTTTTCGATACCCCTTTTTCTTTGAAAGTTCCCGTGGCTGTGACAAAATGCAGTCCTGATCGCAAAGAGCATTCTCTTAAAATCTCCACATCTCTTCCAGAACCATGAGGTGTTGCATCTACAAAAGTATCACAACCTGCTTCTTTTAATTTCATTAAATATGGAAGCATTGTCTCGACAACCTCTTTACGATCATATCGATCAGGACTAACAAAATCTGCCCCGATATAATCACACATAATATGTTCATGCATCAGTGTTTTACCTAATTTTTTAGGTGATATCCTACCAAGTAATGAATTAATCATCTTGATCTACCCCTAAATAAAAACCATCCATACTCTCTCCAAGAATATGATGACTGAACCAGATCAAATTCTGCTTAAGAATTGCTCGATGAATCCCAGGTTTTGTAGAATTGTGCCCCATACCCTTAAAAATGACCAATTCTGTTTCGACATTCATATCCCTTAACCCCTGATAGAGTTCAAAAGCATTAGGAACAGGTACCCGTTGATCACTATCACCATGCTGAATCAAAGTAGGCGTACAGGCAGATTTAATATAAGTCATCGGTGAAGTCTTCTGATATATCTCTGGATCATTCCAAGGATTATCATTTAAATACAGTCTAGTAAACTGATGTATGTCAGTATTCACATAATATGTAACCCAATTGCTTATCCCTGCACCAACAGAGATGGCTTTAAAACGATCACTATATGTTGAACAAAAAGCAGAAATATAACCACCCTGACTCCAACCCATAACCCCAACCTTTTCTTCATCTACAAAGCCTTCTTTTACCAGAAAATCCACACCAGAGATCACATCCTCATAATCTCCTAACCCTAAATTTCTATAATTCAATTTACGGAATTTCTCACCATATCCTGAACTTCCTCGATAATTTGGCTGAAGGACAATAAACCCTTTCTCAACAAACTGTTCCATAGGATAATATCTACTATCTGTTGGAATCGCAAATGACGCAAAAGTTGGCCCACCATGAACAACTAATAATAAAGGATATTTTTTTGTTGGATCAAAATATTTTGGAGTTGAAAGAATCCCTTCAATCTCTGTTCCATCAAAACTATTCCAACGAATAACTTGTTTTTTACTTAATTTTTTATCTACAAACAATTTGTATTGATCAGTTATCTTCTCTTCATCAAGATATACTTCAAATGGTCGTTCAGAGGTAGCTTTTTTATATGCTAGATGTTGACCATCTTTTGTAATTGAACTTCCAAAAACAAAGCAATCATCTCCTGCTATAAGGGGTTCAATCTGTCCATTTTCATCTAAGAGACCAATATTCATACTAGTTCTATCTTGCCATTGAACCATAATTCCCCGCTCAGTCCAGCGAATAGGGATTAGATTCTCTTGGAAATCTACATCTAATAACCTAATCTCTTCAGTTTCAATCTCCATCAATTCTAACTTCAGATTCAAGAACCATTTTCCTGCTTCGTCATATCGGGTATAACAAACTTTAGAACCATCTGGTGAAATTACCAATCCATGACTAATATTTTTAGCATTCGATAATTTTTTTAGCTTTTTTGATGATAATTCTAATAGATATAAAGTTAAATCATCCATATCTTCCATATTTGGGGTAAGAGCAGAATTAAAGATCACATATTTGCTATCAGGTGTAATCACAAAATTATAAATGTGAAAATCTTTTCCATCTGTCAATTGAATAGCTATCTCTTCTTTCTTCTTATTCTTATCATCTTTACTATCTGTTTCTTTTTGTCGTAAATCTTTTGGGCCAAAATATGTTTCAGTACTTATCTCTAATCCTTTACTCAATTTCACATAATATAAACAATTGCACCGTTCTTTTTTATCAATATATTCAAAATCTCCATAAATCTCTTTGCGCTTTTTCATACCTTCTGTTTTTGGTCTTTTGGTCAAATAATAAAAACCTTTCCCATCAGGTGACCATACAAATTTATTTACACCTTCTTCTGCATAACTAATTTGAATACCTGGCTCGTCCAAAGATAGTTTTACAAAAATCTGATTTTTCTTGTTATCATCTTCTCCTACTAAATGAACATAAGCTAACATCTGTGAGTCAGGTGACCATACTGCAGAAAATGTCTCATCCTTTCCAGAAGATATTGGATAACACCTCTTACTCTCCTTCTCATAAACCCAAATATGCTTTCGATAAGCATTCTCATCCCAATCTGCAGTACGTTTTACAAAGGCAGTCTTTTTACCATCATCACTTACTGTCACCCCAGTAAATACAGGTCTCGACACAATTTCTTCAATTGTAAGATAGTTTTCATTACTCATACCTGATCCCCCTATTCTTAAAAAATTAAATCATAATCTACTATTCTATATTTAATTTAGCCAAATAATGAATTTTTCCTTGTTAAAGTTTGAAATTTAACGACATTTCAGAGCGGTTTTCAAAAAGGTTTTCAGAGCGGTTTTCAGTCATATTTTATATATAACTATCTCCTTTGTATTATACTTTTTATTGTGAAAATTATTTCTTGTAACTAAAACAAAATGAAAGGCCAGGAAATCTCTTCCCTAGCCTCTCATTTTAGAATCTTATTTAAAAATAATCGTATCCTCACATTATTGGGATTAGTAAAAAACTCTTCTGGATCAGAATCTGCTACAATCTTCCCCTGATCCATAAAGATCACTCGATCTGATACTTCCCTAGCAAAACCCATCTCATGGGTGACAATTAATAAAGTCATCTTATCCTTCGCTAATTCTTTAATCACACTCAATACCTCACCTACTAATTCTGGATCAAGTGCAGATGTTGGTTCATCAAAAAGTAATATCTCTGGTTTCATCGCAAGAGCTCGTGCAATAGCAACCCTTTGCTTTTGCCCCCCTGAAATTTGTGAAGGATAAGAATCTTTTTTATCCAATAGATCAACTTTAATTAGCAGTTCCTCAGCTAAAATAATCGCATCTTCTCTTTTCATTTTTTTTACAATTATCGGAGCTTCAATTATATTTTCTAAAACAGTTTTATGAGGAAATAAGTTAAAACTCTGAAATACCATCCCTGTCTTTCCCTGAACCTCAATTAATCCTTGATCAATTTCTTCTAAATTAACTAAACACCTTAACAAAGTGCTCTTTCCAGACCCGGAAGGGCCAATTATTGAAATCACTTCTCCTTGATTTACATCAAGTGATATATCATTTAAAACTGATAATTTTCCAAAACGTTTAGTTACATTGCTAATTTTAATCATTATAATCATTCCCTACTCATAAACTGAAAATTTTTGCTCTATCTTTCTAAAGACTATGACTATTACAGAACTTAGAAGTAAATATAAAATTGCTGCGATAAAAAATGGGGTAATATTAAAATCTCTCATTACTACCACTTTCGCTGCTCTCAAAAGGTCTCCCATCCCAATAGCAGCAACTAAAGCCGTGTCTTTTACAAGATTTATCGCTTCATTACAAGTTGGCGGTAAAACCCTCTTAACTGTCTGAGGTAAAATAATTCTAAACATCGTCTGGTGATAATTCATTCCCAAAACTTTTGCTGCTTCATATTGACCATTATCTATTGATTCAATACCTGCTCTAAAAATTTCTGTCAAATAGGCCCCATAATTTATTATGAATGTAAGAGAAGCAGCCGTAAAAGGGGGTAAAGATATTCCAATAATCGGCAACCCATAGTAGACAAAGAAAATTTGCAATAACAAAGGTGTCCCTCTAAAAATCCATGTATATAATCCTAATATTCTTCGTAAAATTTTAAACCTAGAAATTTTGCCTAGAGCTGCACCAATTCCTATAACTACAGAAAATATAGCTGTAACGAAATATAATTGAAAAGTTACCACACTACCTTTAAGAATGAATCCAGTAACGTTTAGAATGTAATCCATGACAATCCCCCTAATTACTTAGAATGTTTTCTCCAAACCATTTTATGGAGATCTTCTCAGCAGTTCCATCTGCTTTCATCTCAATTAAAATTTTGTTTAACTCTTCTTTGAAACTCATATCATCTTTTCTAATCCCTACTCCGTAAGATTCCTTACCAAAGTCTTCTTCTAAAACCCTATATACATCAGGTCTTTTCGCCATATAATATCTTCCTACGATCTCATCTAGCACCACTGCATCAACTCGTCCTGCCTGTAAATCCATTAATGCTTCTGTATTATTCGAATATTTTCTAATCTCTTTTAAAGAAGTAACAACTTCAGATTCAGAATTTAATGCAATCTCGCTACTACTTCCTAGCTGAAGACCAATAACTCTCCCTTTCAAATCTTCTTTATTTTGAACACTTCCATTTTTGCCTACTACGATAATCTGTCGATTCTGAAGATAAACTTCAGAAAAAGCGATCTCCTTTTTTCTTTTCTCAGTAATCGTTAACCCATTCCAAATTAAATCAATATCATTATTTTTAAGACTAAATAAAATACCATCCCAATCAACCGGCTTAAATTCAACCTCAATTCCCATTCTCTTAGCAACTTCTTTAGCTAAGTCTATATCAAAACCTACTATTTCACCTTTCTCATCCCTAAACCCCATAGGTGGAAAACTATCATCAAGACCTACTATGAATTTACCTTTCTCTTTAATAAGGCTTAAAGAATCAATCTCCGCCTTTTTCCCACATCCTACTAACATAATTGATAAAATAAGTACGACCATTATAACAACTGTAATTTTTTTTAACATCTATTCTTCCTCCTGTTTATATAATATTGATTACTTATATCATTATACTTTAATACTTTAACTTTGTAAAGTATTAAAGTATTTTTTTTTTAGTTTTCTCCCTGGATAAAGCAAAAGAAGCGATAACTCGCTCCTTTTCGTTTTATCCATAGTATTCGCAGTCTGTACATCTTAAACCAAGATTTACACATACTCCACTTGGACTTCCATATGGACAAAACTTTGGTTGAGGAATAATAGCCATATTTTCACCTCCTTAAAAAATGTTAATATTATCTTTATTCTGTATACATAAGTTTTTTCCTCTTTTGTATTTGTATTTTTCTAATTTTTTAATTAAAATAATAAAACTTACTGTTAGCATTTTAACAATATTTTCATGCAACATTATCACAACTATAATTTTTTTGAATTTTCATCTCTATTTTGTGAAAATAAAAAGGACATCAGAAATTCTGAAGTCCTTCGTACTCTTAGAAGTATTAAATATTAAATTTTAAATTTTTGAATTTCTCCTTGCAAACTTGTCGCAACTAGTTTTAATTCCTCTGACATCTTAGCAAGAGTTTCAACAGTTTTAACTTGCTCATCTAGCGATGCTGAGACTTCTTCTGTTGAGGCTGCTGATTCTTCAGATATTGCTGATATTTCTTGAATGGAAGTCACAACCCCATCTTTGTCCTGATTAACCTTTTGGGTATTAATTAAAAGTTGATCAATTTTGTTAATCGTCTGTATCACAGATTCTACAATTTCTTTAAATGCATTACTGGTTTCAAATAAAACTATATTAGCATGTTCACCTATCTCTTTTGAAATATCCATATTATTTTTGATTTTATCAATTTCACTTTGAATTTCTTCAATTAGAGATCCAATTTCCATAGTAGATTGGGAAGATTGTTCTGCTAATTTTCTTATTTCTTCCGCAACTACTGAAAAACCTCTACCATATTCTCCAGCTCTAGCAGCTTCAATTGCTGCATTCAAAGCTAATAGATTCGTCTGTTTAGAAATAGATTGAATAGTATTCACAATACCACCTATAAAACTTGATTTATTTGCTAATGAATCTATATCTTTTGATACTTCTTTATTAATCTCATTATTAGATTCAAATTTATTCTGTAATTCATTGATAACTTCTATACCTTGTTGACTGACTGTATTGGCCTTATTTGCATACTCCTTTAGCAGATTAGAGCTCTCTAGAAGATGATTGATCTGACCTGCCAGGCTGAGAAGCCTTTCAGTTCCTAGTTCTGACTGGCGTGCCTGTTCTGAAGCACCTTGTGCTAACTGTTCAATAGCTTCTGACACTTCTTCAATCGAACTTGATGAATGCATAGTAGCTGATACAATTTTCTGGACATGATCTAGTGTTTGATTCGAGGTATCGGCAATTTGATTGACCATCGCTCTTAATACTTTTCTTGTGCTCGTTACTGCATTTACCATAATTCCGGTCTCATCTTTATATTTAAATAAAGAATCATACGCCGAATCATCAGTTAGATCTAAATCAGCTGTTTTATTAATCAACTCTGTTACACCTAAAACAGGCTTAGAAATCTTTTTACCAACAAAAAAGGCAATCATATATGATATCAGAACTCCCATAAAACTTATTAAAATAAGCAAATTTTTTAAATTATTAATTGGTTTAAATATTTCATTCAAAGGTGGTGCCACAGCTAAAATCCATCCATTTGATAAATGTGAATATCCGGTTATTTTATCTTCATCTTTGAATTTATACTCCACAAATCCTGACTCATTTCTTTCCATATGTTCAGTGACAACTCTTAATTCCCCATTATTTACAGTTCTAAAATTTTCGCCAGAAATAATTTGTTTATGAATCACTACATCATACTCATCAGTTAACAAAAAAGCATAGCCAGTTTCATATATTTTTAAATCCTCTATAGTTCTTTTAATATCCTTAAAGCTGACATCAATACCAATAACCCCAATTAAAGTATTACTTTTAAAAATCGCTTTAGAATAAGAGATCATATTTACATTAATATTATTATCTATGTAAGGCTCACTCCATATACCCATTCTTTCTTTGATTGGGCGATAATACCATTCCATCTCCTCATTAGTAGGATTGAAAGCTGATATATCTTCTGATTCCTGTAAGGTAAAATTTCCTTCACCATTCACATCAGCGTACCATGAATCATATACTTGTCCACTTAATTCTGGGTTAAAACTTATATAAACACCCTGTATACCATCAGTTGTTTCAGCAATTCTTTTGATAACAGGATCTAGCATATCTCGATATTCTCCAATATAATCTGGATTTTCATATGATCTTTGAAGATCAAAGGTAGCATAACATTGGGCTGATAAGCTCTCTACTAAACTCTCCATAATTTTTAATGATTTACTAAAATCATTGCTATATGTACGGCTCAAATTTATCAAGTTATCAGTAGCTTCTTTCTTTAAAAATTTTGAACTTTGTACGATACTTATAGTTCCAATCAGAACAGATGTAACAAGAGAACAAACTGTAATTGCAATTATAATCTTTGAGCTAATTTTTTTCATTGTTAATATCATCCCTTCTTAGTACTTCTCAATTATTTTTCAAATATTAATGTATATTTATACAACACCTTTGATTAAATATTCGCTAATATTTGATAAAATCCTGCCTCTAGTTATATCTTTTAGTAATTTTTTTTACATTGCGCAATAAATATACTTAAATAATTACTTATACATAAGGACTTCAGAAATTCTGAAGTCCTTCATAATCTTAAATCTTAAACTTATCAATTTTATCCTGTAGATTTTTTGCGATTAACTGTAGATCGCCTGCTTTTTGAGCTAAGGTTTCAATAATTGCAACCTGTTCTTCTAAAGATGCTGATACTTCTTCTGTAGCGGCTGCTGATTCTTCAGAAATGGCTGATATCTCTTGAATGGATGTTACAACATCATTTTTATATTGATCTACCTGTTCAACACTTTTTTGGAGAGCATCAATTTGTGTAATAGTCTCCTTTACTGATTCATCAATTTCTTTAAATGCAGCACTCGTTTCAATCAAAGCTCTATTTGATTGTTCTCCAATTATTTTAAACGTATCCATGTTATTTTTAACTTCTGAAATCTCATTTAAAATTTCTTTAACTATCTCTTCTATTTCTTGTGTAGATTGAGAGGCTTGTTCAGCAAGTTTCTTAATTTCTTCCGCTACTACTGAAAAACCTCTTCCAGATTCACCTGCTCTAGCAGCTTCAATCGCTGCGTTTAAAGCTAATAAGTTGGTTTGTTCTGAGATTGAATGAATTGTATTCACAATATTACTTACAGCACTAGACTTATTTGCTAATAAATCAATATCATTAGAAAATTCTTTTTCAATTTTATCTCTTGATCTAAATTTATTCTGCAAATCACTAATTACTTCCATACCTTGCTGACTAACTGTATTTGTTTTCTTAGCATTCTCTTTGAGTAAATTTGAACCATTTACAATATAATCAATTTGATCAGCAAGACTAACAAGTTTGTCTGTTCCCAATTCTGATTGTGCTGCCTGTTCAGAAGCACTTTGTGCTAATTCATCAATCGTTTTAGAAACTTCCTCAATTGATGCAGAAGTTTGTTGAGTAGCTGATGCATAATTTTGAGCATGGTCTAAAGTTTGGCTGGATATCTGTGAAATCTCTCCCATCATTTCTCTTAATATATTTCTTGTATCCATCATTGCTTTTGCCATAATTCCTGTTTCATCTTTCTTTTTTAATAAATAATCAAATGTTGAGTCATTAACTAAATCTAAATCAGCTGTTTTATTCATTAATTCTGTTATTTTTACTATAGGCTTTGAAATTGATTTACCAATAAATAGAGCAATTAAAATCGAAAAGCCAATTCCAAAAAAACTTATAATTAGAAGCAAATTTCTCAAACGCTTAACTGGTTGGAATATTTCGTCTACAGGTGGTTCTATTACTAGAATCCAGCCATTTGATAAATGAGAGTAACCTAGAATTTTATCTTTACCATTCAGCTCATACTCTATAACTCCATATTCGTTTTCATCTATTTCTTCTGTTAAAAATTTTAATTGACCATCTTCTACTGTTTTAAGATTATCTTTTTCAGAAACATAAAGAGGATGAAAGATAACAGTATAATTTTCATCAAATAAGGATGCAGTACCTGACTCATAGATTTTTACTTGTTGTAGTGTCTCTTTAATATAATCAAGTTTTGTATCTATACCTGCGATACCAAGCAATATATCATCCTTATAAATTGCTTTTGCATAAGAAACTAAATGTGCATTTATATCTTCATCGTGATAAGGCTCACACCAAACTTCTCTTCCTTCATTTATTGGTCTATAATAATAATCCATTTCATCATTTTCAGGGTAAAATTCGGAAAGATCAGTTGATTCTTGAAGTGCAAAGTCACCTGTTCCTTCTTCATCTTCATACCAGGATTCATATACCTCCCCTGTTAATTCTGGATTAAAAGTCAAATAAACACTCAAAGTCCCATCTAATAGTTCTGCAGCTCGCTTAACCAAAGGATCCATCTTGATTGTATATTGTTCCATATAGCCAGGATTATTCTTTAACTTCTGTAAATCAAATGTATTCAGAGAAACAGAATATAGATTATATACTGTATTTTCAACTGTTTCTACTTTTTTGCTGAATTCATTGCTATAATTTCGACTCATGTATAATAGCTTATCCATAGCTTCCTTTTTCATAGATTTTGTGCTTTGAAATATACTTATACTTCCAATTAGAATAGAGACCATAAGCGAACAGATACTAATTGCAATAATAATTTTAAAATTTAGTTTTTTATGAATAGTTATCACTCCTTATGTATATTTTTTTAAAGAAATATTTGTATTGTGTTTCTAAACTATTTTTATTACTATTCGCTATTATCAAACAAAATCCTGCTATTTAAATGATAACTTTTTCATTATCCTTAATAAAAAAGATTCAATATATATAAGGACTTCAGAAAATTCCTGAAGTCCTTCGCAATTCAACTACATGTTTCAGGTGAACTACCCACCACCTACGCTTTGCTAAGAGGTGGGGGCTTCTTGCTTCAACGATCATAGCCTACAATAGTGTAGGTCTTACGCGATCTCCACAAGCGTAACTTCGGGGCGAACCAACCCTAGAAAATTTGTATTTATTGCATAACCATTTCCAAACCTTTGTGCAGTATGTTTATGGCTGCATTATGATCTCTATCTAATACCAGTCCACAAAATGGGCAGTCGTGTACTCTATCTGACAAACCTTTTTCTACTGGTTTACCACAACTGCTACAGAGTTGACTGGTGTTCTTTGGATTGATTTTGACAAAGTTTTTTCCGTATAACTTAGACTTATACTCCAGGTACAAAGCAAGTTTGTTCCAACTTACATTTGCAATAGATTTTGCAAGTTTATGATTCTTCATCATATTGATTGTTTGCAAATCCTCTATGCAAATTAAGTCGTTTTCTTTTACTAAGTTAATGCTTACTTTATGAAGATAGTCTCTACGCTGATCGGTGATCTTGGCGTGTAATTTCTGGAGATGTTTTTTAGCTTTTTCTCTGTTATTGCTACCTTTTATCTTCCGGCTTAACTGACGTTGGAGCTTTTTGAATTTATTTTCGGACTTATTAAGCCATTTCGGATTATCGTAAGTCTGACCATCAGAGGTAATAACAATATATTTGATCCCCATGTCGATACCTATACACCTTTCTAAGTCTGATGTGAGTTTTTCTTCCTCAACTTCCATCGTCAAGTTTACATACCATTTGTTGTTATGAAATTTGACGTTGATAATTTTTACTTTCGATGGTTCAAAATCCCTATGGTTGTTAAGTTTCACATGACCTATCTTGGACAAATAGATATATCCTTCTTTCCCAAAGTTTCTTTTAGCTTCTGCCTGTGGATAGGTAAAAGAAGTGTAATGGTATTTATCTTTGAATCTTGGATATCCAGCACGCTTTTCAAAAAAGTTTTCGTAAGCATCATCCAATCTTCGTAATGCATTTTGCAAGACTTGAGATTGTACTTGCTTGTATTCAAGATTCTCGTTTTTGAACGCTGGAAGCTGATTCTGCTGGTCGGTATAAGTCAAGCCCTTCTCATGCTTTTTATAGTAAGTCTGTCGTTGATCTAAAGCGTTGTTATAGAGTTTTCGACAAAGATAAAGAGTCTGAAACATTTTCTCTTCTTGTTCTTTGGTTGGCTTGATTTCGAACCGTTTTGTAATCATCATCATTTTTCTTCACCCCACTTTTTATCTGTATTTCATTACAAGGATCAAGTGGTAATGCAATAAAGAGACTGAATGATTATTACTACCTAATTCCACTATTATTACTAATTTCTTTGTGTTTACGACTGATTATATT
Source organism: Halanaerobiales bacterium (assembly GCA_030627905.1). Lineage (GTDB taxonomy): Bacteria > Bacillota > Halanaerobiia > DY22613 > DY22613 > JAGMES01. Next base: position 10,351 of record DAOVRZ010000095.1, on the reverse strand, counting down.
TTATCATAGAATACCAATAAAATCAAGACCTTGACAATTCATCCCCCACCTATAGAAGATAAGGGACTTCTTGTCAAGTAGAGGTTAAAAGTATGATGGTTTGAGCCAATAGTTGTGATCTCTGCACCAGAGAAGCTAACTCTATATATTCTTTATCATTATGTGCCTCTCCACCTGCTGGACCTAAAGCATCAATAGTTGGCACCCCTAATGCACTAACAAAATTTCCGTCAGAACCACCACCAGTTGCAATTTCTCCTAATTCTTCTAATCCCACTAACTTTCCTGCCATTTTGAAAGTTTTGAATAATTTTTGACTCTTTTCAGTTCTCACCAATGGAGGTCTATTTAGTTCCCCATTTAAGTAAGTTTCAGTACCTTCTACATATACTTTCTCAGCAATCTCTTGAATCTTAGCAATTATCTCTTCTGAATCCTCAATTTTCTCAACTCTTAGATCAATTCTCGCTTTAGCAAAATCAGGTACAATATTTGGACGATTTCCCCCTTCAATCACTCCAACATTCAAAGTTATACCTCTTTCGTAATTAGTCAATTTATGGATTTCAATTATTTTATGTGCTAACTCTTCGATGGCGTTTCTACCAAGTGGGTGATTGGAGCCAGCATGAGAAGCAACACCTTTGACAGTCATCTCAAAAATTCCAACTCCTTTGCGTGCTGTGACCAAACCACCTACTCTACCAGTCTCTAAAACAAAGCAAAAAGTTGCCTTCTTCCCTAGAGTTTCAATCAGAGATCTAGATGAGGGAGAACCGAGTTCTTCATCTCCATTCAAAATAATAGTAATATCAGGCAGATGAGGAAATTCTAAATCAAGTAAGGCTTTGATTGCATAATACATCGTTATTACTCCGCCCTTCATATCACAAACCCCTGGCCCATATGCTCGATTACCATTGATAGTAAAAGGACGTTCACTCACCGTCCCCTTATTAAATACAGTATCAACATGCCCAATAAATAAAAAATTCTTTCGAATATTTCCTTTCCTTTTTGCTACAAGGTGATTTCCCCGCTCTGACTGTTCATCAATCATTACTTCAAAACCTAACTCCGTGTATCTATTTTTAAATATATCAATAATTTGATCGATACCAGTTTTATCATATGATCCACTATCAATAATAACAATCTCCTCTAAATCCCTAATCATCAATTCTTCTTGTTCCAAAATATATTGGTTAATCTTCTCACTCATCGCTACTACCTCCTCTAATTATTTAGCAAATGACAGGCAACTTCTCGACTATTGCACCCAGAAATATCTTTAAGTTCTGGCGCCTTCTCTCTACATATCTTCATAGCATACTTACACCGGGAATGGAAATAACAACCAGAGGGCAAATTGATTGGATTTGGTACATCCCCTTCTAAAACCTCGTTATATGCTTTAGTTGTCGTAGTCAATTTCGGTATTGACTCAAACAAGGCTTTAGTATAAGGATGAAGTGGATTTGAAAAAATCTCTTTTGTCTCACCAATCTCACAGATCTTTCCCAAATACATTATCGCCACACGGTTACTAATATGCTTGACAACACTTAAATCATGTGCAATAAATAAATAAGTGAGGTTAAACTCTTCTTGAAGATCCATCAACAGATTTAAAATTTGTGCTTGAATTGAAACATCTAGGGCAGAGATAGGTTCATCAGCAACAATTAAATCTGGTTGCATCACCAAAGCTCTAGCAATTCCTATTCGTTGTCTCTGACCACCACTGAATTGATGCGGATAACGATTTATATATGCAGTATCTATACCAACTTTGTCCATAATATGAAGTACTAAATCTTCTTGTTCCTCTTTTGGAACTAAATTATGGGTTTTAATCGGTTCAACAATAATATCCTTAACTTTCATTCTAGGATTCAATGATGCATAAGGATCCTGAAAGATCATCTGCATCCGACGACGATATTTCAATCTTTCTTTTGGTGAAAGATCTACAATGCTTTCACCATCAAAACAGATATCACCAGAAGTAGGCTGATAAAGTCCCAAAACAGTCCGCCCAGTCGTTGATTTACCACAACCACTTTCTCCAACTAAACTCAAAGTCTCCCCTTTTTCAATATTAAAAGTAACTCCATTTACAGCATGGACAAATCTTTTTTCATTTCTCCATTTAGAAAAAAGGCCTGATTTTATCGGAAAATGTTGTTTCAAATCTTTCACTTCAACTAATGCCATCTTAACTCACCCCTTTCAAAGCATGTCGGAAAGTTTTGTGACATGCTGACAGATGAGAATCTCCGATATCTTTAAGTTCTGGCATCAGGTCACACTCAGAATCAGCATAACTACAGCGAGGCTTAAATTTACATCCTTCAGGTAAATTCATTGGATTTGGCATTAGACCTTTGATTTGATCTAATCTTTTTTGTTCTTGATCCATTGATGGTAATGAATTGATTAAACCTTGAGTATAAGGATGTTCAGGATTACCGATCACTTGAGATTTTGGTCCATATTCTACAATCTTACCAGCATACATTACTGCAATTTTATCTGCTATCTCTGAAACCAATGAAAGATCATGGCTAACTAAAATAAGCGAAGTTTGACGTTTTTTTATTAATCTCTGCATCAATCCCATAATCTGTGCTTGAATAGTAACATCTAAAGCTGTTGTTGGTTCATCAGCGATCAATAAATCTGGATTACTTGCCATTGCAATTGCAATTACCACACGCTGTCTCATTCCACCGCTGAATTGATGTGGGTATTGTTTTAACCTCTGTTCTGGAGAAGGGATACCAACCATGCTTAAATATTCGATAGCTTGTTTTTTGGCTTCTTTTTTCTTCATTCCAAAATGATATTTCATTATCTCCATCAATTGATCCCCAATCGTTAAAACTGGGTTTAATGAAGTCATTGGATCCTGAAATACCATAGAAATTCGATTTCCCCTAATCTTCTCCATTTCAGAATCTTTTAATTTCAATAGATCTTTACCCATAAAACTAACTTCACCATCAACAATATTTCCCGGGGAATTTATCAATCGTAAAATTGAAAAACCAGTAATTGATTTTCCTGCTCCTGATTCTCCAACTAATCCCAAAACTTCGCCTCTCTTAAGTTGAAAATCTACGCCATCAACAGCTTTTATCACACCCTGTCTTGTATGAAAATATGTCTTTAAATTCTTAACATCTAATACTAAATCCTTCGTCATTCTACTCACCCTCTCCCTACTTACTTTAACTTAGGATTTAAACTATCACGCAACCAATCTCCAAGAATATTAATACTCAAAACGATCATAATAAGCATTGCCCCTGGAAAGACTACTAACCACCAATAACCACTAAAAAGCATTTTATAACCATCTGAGATCATTAATCCTAATGAAGGTTCAGTTAATGGAACACCTAAACCCAAAAAGCTTAATGTAGCCTCTAACATGATTACCTGAGCAATTTGTACGGTAGCAATTACAATAACAGGTGTCAATACATTCGGTAAAACATGTCTAAGCATAATCTTAAATTTACTAACTCCAATCAGGGTAGCCGCTTCAATAAACTCACTACCTTTAATTGTCAAGACTGACCCTCTAACAGTTCTAGCATATGTCACCCAACTTGCTAGTCCAATTACGATAATTAATTTAAAAATGCCCCTTCCCCAGAAAGCCATCACCGTTATTGCAATTAATGTTATGGGAAAGGAAAGTTGAATATCAGCAATTCGCATAATAAGAGTATCAATTTTTCCGCCTAAAAAACCAGCAATTAATCCTAAAGCAATCCCAACAACCCCTCCTAATAAAACTGCTGCAAGACCTACTAGTAGTGAAACTCTAGTTCCATAAAGAATTGTACTTAAAACTCCCCTGCCTTGAATGTCAGAACCCAAAAGAAATTTAGATAATCCTCCATCCATCCAGATAGGTGGACGCATACTATCCATCAAGGAAATTGCTGATAAATCATAAGGATTATGGGGAGAAATAAGAGGTGCAAAAACACTAACAAAAGTAATTAGAAGTAAAAGGATTGTTGCACCAATCACAGTTTTATTCTGAAAATAATCATAAGCTATATCTGAATCCTTAAAAGCACTAAACCATGCACGAAATTTATTTTTCATCTCCTCTACTCCTCTACTTCTAATTTAGATCTACACGGGGATCAATTACAAGGTAAAGTAAATCTACAAATAAATTTATTCCTGCAAATATTACGGCAACAACTAATAGATATGCCATAACCACAGGACGATCTAATCGTTGAATGGAATCCAATATTAGTTTACCAATACCTGGCCATGCAAAAATTTTCTCTGTAATCATCGAAAAGGCAATCAATCTACCCAATTGAAGGCCAATAACTGTAACTACTGGAATCATCGTATTTCGTAAAGCATGCTTAAAAGTAATAATTCGATTTGGCACACCCTTTGCTCGGGCAAAATTAACATAATCCGCCTGCAAGACTTCTACCATCCCAGCTTTAACCAAACGAATTAACATTGCTACCATATAAAATCCCAATGTTAACGCAGGCATAAGAATATGTTTCCAACCATCTAAGGTCAAAAGACTTGTATCGAAATTTAGTAAACCAATAACTTCTCCTCTGCCTGATGAAGGAAGCCATGCTAAATTTACTGAAAAAAATAAAATTAATAAGATTCCAATTAAAAAAGTTGGTAAAGATATTCCAACTAAAGATCCCATCATAATTCCTTTTGAAATAAAACTATCTGACTTCACCGCTACAAACACACCTGCAGGAATAGCAATTATTATTGAAATACACATTGCTACAAAAGATAACTCTAAAGTTGCAGGCAATCTCTCTAAAACAAGAGCCAATGCAGGCAATTGATGATAAAAAGAGATACCAAGGTTACCTCGTAGAGCATTTTTTAAAAAATTAATATATTGCATATAGATCGGCTGATCTAATCCTAAAGCAGCTTTCATCTCTTCAACCTGCCATGGTTGAGCATCTGGAGGCAATAGATTTGATATTGGATCACCAGCAAACTGCATCATCATAAATACTATGATTGTTATTACAAATAAAACAAGAATAATCTGTCCTAATCGTTTCGTGATATATTCTAACATCTTACTCACTCCTCTACTCTACTACTAACTTCATCCATATAGGATTATGGCAAATGAGGGACTTGACCCCCATTTGCCATAATAAATGCTATAAAAAAAGATTTCTATTTATATTGAATATAATAAGCTTGAACATACTTGTCAGGTCTTGGTTCCCAGATGACATTATTCTTAACACCATAAAGATCTTCTTGATAGTGAAGTGGAATCTGTACAACATCATCCATCGCTAACTTTACAGCCTCTTGCATTACTTTTAGTCTCTTTTCAGGATCAATAATAGTTGAAGATTCTTCAACCAAACGATCTACTTCTAAATTACTATAGTTACCTAGATTAAATCTACCATATTTATCATCTGGAGTATGCAAAAGCCCGTTTAAAGTTCCAATACCATCACCATTGGAGTTTGACCAACCCAAAAGATAGAAATTAGTATTTTTAGCTAATACTTTATTAAAATACGATGCTTTCGGTTGAACTTCCAAATTTATTTTTATTCCAACTTTAGCTAACTGGATAGCAACTGCCTGAACAATTTGACCATCATTTACATATCTATCATTAGGAGCGTCTAAAGTTATTTCAAATCCATTTGGATAACCTGCTTCTTTTAATAACTCTTTTGCTTTCTCTGGATCATATGCAACCCGTTTAATTTCAGGATTATATCCAAAGATAAAATCTGGGTAGAATTGACCTGCTGGATATGCATGCTCACTCATTACATATTTAACAATTTCATCTTCATTAATTGCATAATATACTGCTTGTCTAACTTTTAGATTAGCAAAAGGACCTTCCTGTGTATTCATACCTAAAAAGATTAAACGCATGCTTGGACGAGGAACTACTTGAACGTTTTTCTTCTTCTTAACTCTATCAACATCTTGAACTGGTAAATCTATTACAATTTCAGCTTCACCACTTAAGAGAGCAGCAACACGGGTAGCGGCATTAGGTATTGGCTTAAAAGTAACTTCTTCAATTTGAGCTTTACCATTCCAATATTGATCAAAAGCAGTTAATGTTAATGCATTATCTTTAACCCACTTTTTCAATTTATAGGGGCCAGTACCATTTGGATGATTTGTTAAGTATTGATCATCATGCTGCTCAACATATTCTTTTGAATAAATCCAAATACTCTTTAATTTCCGTGCTAAGATCGGGAACGGACTCTCAGTCTTTATCTCAACTGTATAAGAATCAATCTTTTTAACTGAAACGATCTCCGCTACATCAGATTTAAGTTGAGATTTAGGATGATTCATTGTTCGATCAAGAGAGAAAAGAACATCATCAGCGTCAAAGGTATCACCATTATGAAAAACAACACCTTTACGAAGATTAAATACCCAGGTTAAATCATCTGGATTTTCCCAAGATTCAGCCAAACCTGGTAGTACATTCATTTTATTATCAAGAGCTGTTAAAGCCTCAAAAATATTTGCATTAACTGAATTAGTAGGAGTCTCATTATACGTTAATGGGTCTAATGTTAGTGCATCAGAACTTGTAGCAATCGTAATTTGACTATCTTCAGCTAAGATCATAGTTGAACTCATTATTAATATACAGATAACACCAAAAAACATTTTCAAAATTTTCTTTTTCATACTTTATTCCTCCTCAATTCTTCATACTCATTGTTTAGTTTAAATTTTTCATACATTTGCGTCATACTCTCTACTAAATACTACTATTAGCCCTCCTTCCGAGTTATTTATTTTAAGAAATTTATATATGTATTCAGCGTTTTTAGCTTAATTCCTCCTAAGTTCTATAAAGTAATAATCTTTAATGTTTTCTGATAATCAAACAACATTTTTGGAAGGCATAATTCTCCTAACTTCTGTAAGTGGGGATAAACTACTTGTTAGAATTACCTTTCGGTAGAGTCCACTTCTTGAAGGGGCGAAATCTCCTTCCGAAAGTTGTTTAACTTAAGATGTAATAACGTAGTTATTACATCGACTTAATAAAAGACTTCAGAAAGTCCTGAAGTCTTTTATTCTTCGCTTATGAAATAGTTCCTTTTTGAAGCAAAATTATTATCTTTCTAAATTTCGTTATCTAAATTTTTCAACAAAAACTTTTCCATTAATTTTGTTGCATATGTCTCTCTACCACTTTTTATGTATAAATAGCCAGTAATTGAAGCAAACAAAGCTCCTAATGAATCTACAATTAAATCCCACATAGTATCAACTAGCCCCGATTTCTGCATATTCCTCCCAAAACAACTATCCATAATGAACTCATATATCTCCCAAAGTGCACCGATAGACAGAGCAAATGTAAAAGAAAAAATTGCAATAAAGATTGGACTTAAAGCTACACTGATTTTTTTCTCTCGATTAAATATATAGACTAACATAAATCCCACAAATCCCAACATTACTCCGGAAAATATATGTAACAGTATATCCCACCACCAATATTTTTCATAATAGTCATGAAACTCACCAAAATACTGAGATGCAAAAAGAAATATTAATATAATCAAATGAAATTCTGGAATCAAGTAAATATTATTTTTCTTAGCTATAATAGAAGGGATGAATGTTAAAAGTAATGTTAATATTGCATTAAAAAAATTCATCCAATTACCTGATATAATAGTTCCTATAATAGCTAACATAAGAAGCATTCTAAAAAAAATTATAAATAGGACCACACGTTTATCTATTTTCTTATTTGGTCTTGTTTTTTTCGTCATAAACTCACCTCCCAAACTTACTGGTCGCTGTTTTTCTAATCAAATGAATTATGTCTATTATAATAGTATGATTAGCCCACAAAAAGTAGTCCCACAAGTACTCACATACCATATATAGCTCTGAATTAGGCAGTTTCAGTACTATACATGGTATGTAAGTTTTTGTGCCGACTACTTTTTGTGGGCTAATCATATTATGAAAAAACAGGGATATTTTTTAAAATTTTGACCTCAGTTTATTTCTTCATTTTATCTTGCAAATCTCTTTTCCGTTTAACCATCTCCTTAAATTGCACATCAAGTTCCTGATATTCAGGGTCTTCTGCAGAGAAATCGTTAAATTTACTAAGCACCACTGTCATCCGATTTTGTAGTATCATCAGTTCTTCTTTCACTTTTTCAAGAGAGTTCCCTTTTTCTTTGGTTTTCTTTTGCTCATACTCATAGAAATTACCTTCAAATTTCCGGATCTGTTCATCATTAAACACCAAAAATCTATTACATAATTTTTCTAACATATACCGATCATGAGAAACAATGAACATCGTTCCCTCATAGGTCAATAATGCTTCTTCTAACTCTTCGCGACTAAACAGATCAAGATGGTTGCTCGGTTCATCTAGAATGAGTAAAACTGACTTATTCAAAATCAAATTAGCCAGTTTTACTCTAATCCTCTCTCCCATACTTAATTGTTTGATCTTTTTGTAAATCATAGTTTCATCAAGTCCCATATTTGCCAATATACATCTAGCAAAATCTATAAAAGTATATGCTTCCAATCCGAGTATCTCTAAAACAGTCTGGTCTATATTTAAATCAGAAATATCCTGACTCAAACAACCAATTTTTGCTGACGGACTTATCCAGATCTTTCCTTCATCCAATTGCGCATCACCTAGAATAAGCTTAATTAGTGTTGTCTTCCCACAGTCATTTGGCCCAAGTAATCCAACTTTTTCACCACGTTGAATACAAAATGAGCTACCTTGAAATAAAACACGTTCGCCAAATTGTTTTTTAATTTCATCTGCTTGTAAAATTCGTTTTCCATGTTTTGAAGCATCTTTGAAAATAAAATTAACTTTTTGCTCCTCTTTTGGTTTTTTTACACCTTCCTCTGCCATTCTATCTAAACGTTTATTCTAGACTTAATGGCAGTATCCATTTTCACGTCACCCTTTTTTCCTGCTTCGCGATGTGCTTTAGCTGACCAGGTCTTAAGTCGATTAATTTCATTCTCAATCTTTGTCTGTTTCTTTTTATGTTCAAAATATTGATGGAGTTGATTTTCATATTGACGTACCTTCTCAGCACGATAATAAGAATAATTTCCTGAATAGCTTTTAGCCATGCCATCTTCGTCTTCTCACCACCACTTAATCCGTTAAATCGATCCTCCTGCCATTTTTGAACTTTTTCAAGGCCTAAAGTTTTTATAGTTGTAAAAAAGTCTTTAGTTCAATCTATATGATCATTCCCTTCAATAAACTCATTAAAAAGATATGCTTTCGATTGTAGCAGATAATCAATTTTTCGTAAGACCTCTATATCTGCAAAAGATTTTTTGATATCACGACAACTTAATAAAAGCATAAAAATTCCCCCTTTTTTACATAAAATAAGACACAAAAAAAGCCACAACTAGTTAAAACCAGTTATGGCAGAAAGTGTTACTTTGATAACACTAAATAAAGCAAAATGATATTTTGCTCGAATTGTTTAGATTATTTAAGTTAGTACGCCTAAAAAAAGGCATACTATCCCTGCGCAGGTTGGTTTCAACCAGTCTTTTCGTAAATATTAAATTACTTAGAAAAGACAATTATTTGCGCATCGTGTACTCCTTTCTAAATTTTTACTTTATATGTTAATAATAATATACTTTTCATGCTATGTCTAGGTTAAAGCCGATTAATCTTCAACAACACCCAAATCCATGTTAAAACCATAACACTTCATTACAGGTATCACAAACATAAATCCTACACCGACATCAGTAATTCCATGAATTCTTTCTTTCAATTCATGAATAACCTCATCTAATTTTTCTTCAGTTCTTATAACACTAACAATAGTTTTATTATAAGGCTGATGGCCCTCTAATAACTTTCTAATACTAGCAAACATAGTCGCATTAACATGATGTTCCATTAATACTTTGCCCATTCCCATACTGTCCCAGGACGTTGCACCAACACCACATTCATAAAATACTTCATGAACATCATCTAATAAATGAACATCATTTAAAAATAAAAACAAAGCGTACATGAAAGTCACCCCTTTGTAAAATCTCTATAACTTTATTTCATAGTACTCTAATTTTACCAATTTGTCAAGCAAGTACTTTTACACTCAGCTCTAACGAGTAAAAATTTTCGAGATAATAATTCTCATAAATGAATAAATATGATATAATATAATTAGATATTATATTGATTTATAGCCAATTGAGGGGGTTATTATGAAAAGAAAAACTAGAAAACAAAAAAGAGCAGAAGAAAAGAAAATAAATT
>DAOVRZ010000205.1:0-3117 GCA_030627905.1 Halanaerobiales bacterium | reverse complement strand
GATGCTTTTACTGCAATAAAGGCGGCAGTAACTAACCAGTCAAAAGCTTTACTTTTTAGTTAGCGACTGAATAGTTACAACCTGACCTGAGATCAGAACCGAATCAACTCCCAGAATCTGACCATCATATTCTTGATCAAAATACAATAGTGGTGGATTTTGATCATAGATTACTCTAACCTCAGCTTCTCCAATTAATTCCTTCAAACTCACAGCTTTCACTTTAATCAAATTCAGCCAAGGTTGAAGATTATAATTGAAAGAAAATGTTTTATCATAGTAAAAAATAGGAACTTCATTTATTGTTAAATCATAACTATCTTTATCCATTGTACCTTGAACCAAAATCTGTCCAACATTTGTATAGATTCCATCCATAGGTGATAAAATCTCTACTTCTGGAGGAGTATCCATATATACTTGTACCTGATCTACTCCTTCTTCACCTAAATCATTTTGAGCCTTAACTTCTAAAATTACATCAGCAATTCCATAATGTGGACTTTCTAAATCTTGCTTACTTCCACTTCCACGCTCTGGTGCCAAATTTAACTCTTCCTCAAAAACTCCTTCCTCTGATTGCAACATCTCACCATTTAACGTCAAACTTGTATAAGGATTCAAAACATATCCCTGCAAAACAGTATGATTTCCCACGAACATCTTATCTTCAGGATATGTAATCACTATCTCAGGTTTTTCTGAATCAGACCAATATTTACTTCCCCAGACTTTAACATCCCGAACTCTTCCCACTACAGTTTGGTGAACAGTGTTTATTAAAACCAATCTAATCTGATCTGTAATAATTCCTTCTTCCCCTAGATTGATTTCATTTAACCCGTTCTCTAACTCGTTCAATAATCTTCGATTCCAACCATTGATAGAATTCCAGATTCCATCTCTAAGATATTCTAAAGATACTTCTCCAGAAAAGACTAATTCAAAATCAATATCAATAGCCTCTAACCAGACTTTATCGCCAAAATTCATATTGACTACTACTTCAGTCGGAGATATAACACCACTCTCCCAATAAGTTTCTCTATCCCCATCCAAAATATTAGTTAATACTATGTCAGATGAATCTATTATCTGCCCATCTTCATATATCTTCAAATCACTAACATCAATCTGTCCTCGATCAAAGTATAGTTTTAACCCTACATCTTTCAAGCTAAAACCATTCTTCTTCTGATCACCCAATTTTATCTCTAATGTATTCTCTCCTTCTTTTACAAATACAGGATAGACCAAACGCTGAATATCCTCCCACTGATGGCGCAAGTGTGGTGTAGAAACAGTGAGATAATATTCTCTAGAGCCATTTATAGAAAACTTACCTTCTTCACCTTCTACATCATAACTTTGATATAATAGTTCTGCTTTTTCTAAATCTAGCAAACTACGATTTATTTGAATCTGATACATATATTCTTGAACTGAACCTGAAGACTTTCCAAATTCTATTTCTCCCAATACATTTGCAGAAAAAATTTCAGCAGTCTTCTGACTATTCACTCCCCAGAACTCAATCTCAGAAATTCCTGTATCTATCTGAATACTGGTTCCTGAGAATGATAACTTAATTCGCTCTACATCATTCCACTCAAGCTCTATCCTATTCCAGCCTTCATTTAAACTCTCTAGACTAAACTCTCCTACTTCAACTTTATTTCGCCAATACCCATCTGTCATCTCTAATGGTAATATTTTTATTTGACCATAGGCTGATATATCTACAGTCACCATCAAAAATATTGCTATTAGTAATATTAACAGCTTTCGTCTCACGATTTACTCCCCCTCACTTCATAATTATTCAACTTCTGGCTCTGTCGTACTAGTGATCAACATCTAGTGATTGAATCCTGATAAGACTGATTTTGATATGTAAAAAGAAAACCTTCTTCACTATTACCACAAACCAACTCTAATATCTTATTGATCATCTTTGTAATCTCTTCTATATTTAATTCCATTTTATAATTTTATTAGATATATTGCTATATTTCAATTTTTGACTATCAAAATCCTTTAATATGCCAAATTTTTAGAATAAAAATATTTCTGCCATCATTTACAATATTTTAGACTTAGACTATATAGCAAGTATTAATGACAGACATATAAAAAGACTGTTGACACCTAAAACTACATTCTTAGCTTAAAACATAATTTCCATATAATAAACAAATGATCCCTGCAAACTACAGAGATCATTTGTTAACTGCTTAATAATTTTCTTTTTATAGTAGTAGCTCAGCTAATATATCATCAAATACCCTTGCCAACTCCTCAACATCAGGTAATCTAAATATCGAGAAATGATCACCAGTTATCTTACAAATACTCACTTCATTTATACAATACTGACTCCAATTCTTTATCATTCTTTGGTCTGTTTTACTTGCCTTGAAGAAATTAACCTGTGTATTAATCTTACTTTCAGGCGCATATAACCTATGAGCAAGATTAAATGATCTAATTTTATTCAAATAGTACAGTAACTCTTTTACACCTGCTTCTTCATAATTTGGTATAGCCATAGCTAGATTTACAGGAAGTGAGCTTTTAATTACCTGCACACCATCATTACGCTCAGCTAATTGTCTTTCTACAGAGTTCCATAATTCTTCAATTGTTATAACTCCATTGACTTTTATCTCTGCGAAGTTAGCCTTAACCCATTTTAGTTCTGATTTCAAAGTAAATTCTTTTACCTTGCTTAAGATCTTTTTCTGTGGAGCCATGGAATCAATCATACCAAAGAACTGTATATTTTCATTCATTTTCTCCAATTGATTGATGATTTCAAAGGCAATTGTGCCACCAAGACTCCAGCCTACAACATAATATGGGCCTTCGGGTTGTAGTTTTCTTATCTGTTCCATATACTTTTCTGCAATTGTTTCGATTCTGATATTCTGTAAACTCACACCTTCTGTTTGATCTGCGTTAATTCCCCAGTAGTTAAAATCTGAGTTTAAGTGCTCACTTAATGTGATATATCCTCCAATCTCTCCTGTTCCATCATGCACTAAGAATAAATTCTTTGCTTTTTCGGTTCCACGTTTTAATAATAGCAAATTATCAAACTTAGCGTATTCAGCAGTG
>DAOVRZ010000144.1:0-10188 GCA_030627905.1 Halanaerobiales bacterium | reverse complement strand
TCAAGCAGAACGCGATGTCAGAATGGTAAAAGTAAAGCAAAAAGTATCTGGTTGCTTTAGGAGTAAATCTGGCGCTGATACATTCGCAACAATTATGTCTTATATCGGAACTGCTAATAAACATAAAATCGATGCTTTTATTGCAATAAAGGCGGCAGTAACTAACCAGTCAAAAGCTTTACTTTTTAGTTAGCGACTGAATAGTTACGAAAAATTTTCAATTCGAAATATTAGATGAGTTAGCTGAGAAAGGCTATATTTTTGAAACCAGGTTTAAATCCGTTTATTTTAAGAAAGAAGGAATTGAAAAAGCACGTAAGTTAGTCGAGAAATATCTTGAATGATTTGAAGATGGTTTAGATATTTGAAAGTAATGCAAACAAAGTTAAGGGACTATTATCTGGAGGTTTTTATGAGTAAAAAAAAGAAAAAGTTATCTACTCCTCGTCGGAAGAGTTTAAAAAGATCTAGTAGACTTAATGCAGCAAAAAAGTTTTTTGAGAACTATGATGGTAAAAAAATTCTCAAAGGTTATAAAAAGCACTTTGTGGTTGATACTATTTGCGCTGTTAAAGAATTAGAGATGCTGGGTGTAGAATTAGACTCAACATATATTGAACAGGTATTGGCATGTGAGAAAGGTAGAGTGGAAGCAAAACGACACCGAAAGGAAGAAAAAGAGGCGGAACAATTAGGAAGGAGAATGTTTATTGATTATGATGAAAATTTTTGCTTTATAGCTGGTTTTACATCTGGAGGTGCGCCTTATGGACTTACTTCTGAAAAGATGGGTGTTGATCCTTTGGATTTTGAAACATTAGACAACAATAATTGGGAACGAGTAAATACTGGTAATGAAGAAGAATGCACCAAATCTTCTTTTTTAGAAGATGACGATGACGAAATTAATTATGACTTTGATGATATAGATATTCCTTTTTAGATTGTTTTTTATCAAAGCATGAGAAGATGAATACAACCTAAAATCAGCAGGATCAAAAATTTAATTATAGATTTATGAGTATTTTATGGTAAGATGATGTCAAGAGTTTGGTGTAAATGAATTTCATCAAGATCCATATCGCTCCTTGAAAAGTTGTTGTAATTGCTCCTTGGCACTTAAAAATCCTTTCATCTTTCTGCAACTCCATTTATCATTGTAATTGATTACCTTTAGATAAATAAACTTCTCAGCAGCCTTCTCAGTAGGTAAGCTGTTAACTGGCTTTAATCTCTTACGAAGCTCCTTTATGGCTCTTGCCACGGTGATGTGGGTTCAAAGACACCCAACCAGTTCAATCAGGGTATGAGAGTCGTAGCGGGTTTGGACACTTTACGCGACGGGATCAGAGTCCCGCCAAGGCGTACGTCCTTCACCTTGGCGTTTTCTAGAATATCAGTATAAAGAACTCTCATAAAAAGAAAAGGTTAAATCTCAGATTGAACTGGTTATGAACCTATTATACGAACAATGGATATACTCCAAGGAAATATGTAGTTATTCAGTTTTAAGTGGTAAGGAAAAGCCCCCCAATCGATGGCTTTTTTTGGTTGCATAGTAAAGTATTTACGTTAATATATTTCTATTGACATACATTAATGGTAAATATATAATATACATGATGTTATAAAAAAGAAAGGGGATTTATTAAATGAATTTTTTTTGTAAAAGGTTTCTTCTTATTTGCTGTTTTATAGTAATTTTAGGCAATGTAAGTGCAGTGGCCAATGATTTATTTTTCATTGAGTCTGTTGCGTACAAAGGATTATCGTGGGATTTGCGAGGAGATCACTTGAGTGCTGAACGCAAAGGCGGAAAGATTTTTTTGAATACAGAAAATAATCACGCTGATCGTTATATCAAAATTATTCCACATGCAACTCAACCCGAATTTGTTTTTTTTCAACCCCAACATTCTTTCCTTGTCGCTGACATTACAATGGGTGTAAGCACTCCGGGTGCAGAATTGCAACTTTGGGATCACGGAAATAAGAACACAGCTCAAATGTTCAAAATGATTCCTGTCTCTGGTTTGGCTGACACCTATTTTATCCAAAATGCAAGTAGCGGCTTATACCTCACCGCACATGGTAAAACTAAACCGATTACTCAAGAAAATTATCAAGCAAGTGATGCCCAAAAATGGCACTTTAAAAAAGTGGACGGGGCAACAATGGCACCTCCATCCTCAGGGTACATGTATTCTCTCGAAAATGTGATGTCCAAAAAATTCATTGATATTCCGGGAGGCGCTCCAAATCAGGAAAGACAATACGCAAAGTTACAACTTTGGGATATGGATGATCAGCCAGACCGATATGTGGAGTTATTTGGAGTAGATAATAATTATTTCATTGTGCATCCACTGCACAGTACGGAAGTTTGGGACGTAGAGAATGGAAGTACCGCAACCGGAGCAGCTGTTCGCTTATGGCCTCAAAACAATACTCCTGCTCAACAATTCAAGTTTGAATACGCGGGAGAACCGCTGACCTACTATATTAAAAATAGGAATAGCGGGAAATATATTGATGCCAGTCGCAGTAACGTTGCAAATAATGGATGTCCGATTAATATCTATCCTTTAAATAATATAAGTAGAGATGCACATAATCGCGACAATCAAAAATGGAGATTACATATCTATGATAAATGGCAACTACCTCCAAAAGATCAGGCATTCTATGTCAAATCCGCTTATATCAATAAATACTGGGATTTGGGTGGAGATGGTGCTGAAACCAATCAAAACGGGAAGCAGTTACAAATATGGGATCTAGACAACGGGGGCGATCGTAAATACAAAATTATTCCTTCTGGATATTATAGTTGGGTTTATCTTCAGGTGCAAAATGGGAATCGCCATATAGATATTAAAGGAGGGTCAACTGAAGAAGGAGCCAGTCTTCATTTATGGGATCCCCATGGTGGAAATAGTCAAAGATTTGCTGTTCAGTTTACTTCTCCAACTACTTTTGTTTTGAGAACAAATAATTGGAAAGCAGCAGATATTCGCGGTGGTGGTAGTAATGATTGGAAAAAGAATGGCGCCGATCTGATTCAATATCCTGTCCATTTTCATGCGAATCAACAATTTCAACTGCTTTATGCTGATGGACCGAATAAAGGGAAATTATATCATTTTCCGGAACTGAATGAGAAATTAATTTTCTATACAGGGTATAATTTAAATAAAGAGCAAGAAAAGCGTCTTAAAGGTAATAATGGTCGTGGCTACACTTATTTCCCCGATGTAGATGGTGACTTGATTTTAGCTATTTATTCAGGTGCAAAACCTACGGGCGGTTATGGGGTTAGAGTACAAAAAGTTGTTGAGGTTGGAGGTAAAATTGAAGTATATGTTGAAGAAACCTCTCCAAAACCTGGTCAAATTGTAACTCAAGCTTTTACTCATCCAAGGACTGTTGTGAAAGTAAGTACAACCAATGAAAATATTGTCATCAAAAATGTTAATGGTGGTAGCTATAATTATTTTTTACCTATAACTTATACTCCGGGATTGTATTTTATAGAATCTGTTGCTTATCAGGGTTTATTCTGGGATTTAAGGGGAGTTCATTTTGGGGCTGAACGTAAGGGTGGAAAGATTCAATTGTATTCAAAAGATAACGGTGCTGACCGTTTTATCAAAATCATTCCACATGAAACTCAGCCTGATTTTGTCTGGTTCCAACCTCAACATTCCTATCTGGTGGCAGATTTTGCCGACGGAACAACAGTGTCAGGTGCAGAGTTGCAACTCCAAGAGCAAACAAAGTATGATTCAGCTCAGATGTTTAAATTGATCGAAGTAATTGACGAGCATAATACTTACTATATTCAGAATGCTAAAAGCGGCTTATATCTGACTGCTCATGGTAAAGGTCAACCGATTACCCAGGAAGAATATCAAGCAAGCAATCAGCAAAAATGGCACTTGAATAAAACGGGAGGAGCTACTATGGCACCTCCTTCTGCAGACTATGTGTATGCCATGGAAAATGTGATGGCTAGAAAATTCATTGATATTCCAGGTGCTGCACCATATCAGGAAAGAAATGGGGCAAAGTTGCAACTTTGGGGTATGGACTATTTTCCTGACCGCTATGTAGAATTGTATTTGACAGGCGTTGATGGCTACTTTAATATCCACCCACTTCATAGCACCGAAGTCTGGGATGTCGAGGGTGGACAAAAAGCAAATGGAACCAATCTTCAATTGTGGTCTCAAAACAATACGCCTGCTCAACAATTTAAGTTTGAATATGCAGGCGAGCCTATGACTTATTATATCAAAGATCGCAATAGTGGAAAATATTTGGATGCCAGTAGGAGTAATGTTGGTAGTGATGGATGTCCGATCAGAATCTATCCTCTAAGTGATATAAGACAAAATGAACATAATCGCGATAATCAAAAGTGGAGATTGTATATGTATAAGAAGTGGCAGATGCCTTCCAAAGACCAAAAGTTCTATATCAAATCAGCATATATCGATAAATATTGGGACTTAAATGGTAAATTTAATAAAGTCGATACATATGGTCTAAATTTCCAAATGTGGGATTGGGATGACTATGGGGATCGGAAATTTAGAATTATTCCTTCTGGATTCCATAGTTGGGTTAACCTTGAGGTGCAGATGGGAAACAAACCTGGTGTTTATGGTCCATATGTAGATATCGAGAGTAGTTCAAAAAAGTCAAGTGCTGCTTTGGAAATAAACGTTTATAAGCAAGATAGTGAGAGTCAAAGATTTGCTGTCCAGTTTACTTCTCCAACTACTTTTGTTTTGAGAACAAATAATTGGAAAGCAGCAGATATTAACGGTGGGAGTAGTAATGATTGGAAAAAGAATGGCGCCGATCTGATTCAATATCCTGTCCATTTTCACGCGAATCAACAATTTCAACTAGTTTATGCTGATGGGCCAAACAAAGGAAAAGTACATCACTTTGAGCAATTAAATTTCGGACCTGTCAAGGAGCGTTCAATTGCCAATGAAGAATTCTCTATTCGGGCAGAACGTCGGGATCACGATATAAAATTGACTTGGACTGCTAACATGAGTGACATTCGTGGTTTTAAAATCTATCGCAGCAACACGATTCATGGAGAGAAAGTATTACTAAATGATCAATTGATCTCTGAATATTTCTACCTGGATTCTACTGTTGAAGGTACTATGCCTTACTATTATTATTGGATTCAGGCGATTCGAAGAGATGGGAAAGCGAGTGTCATGAGTCAGCCTGTGTCAATAATGAGTACAAAAACAGCATATTGGATTTCATTTTTGTCACCTAAAAATGATAATACTTCAGATAAAGGAATCTGGCGAATCAACAGCGATGGTACTGAATTAAACTTATTTAAATATGTAGATGAAGGTTCCATTGAAGGTCTAGCTTATACGACTGGTGGAGGTCGAGGAGCTTTTACAGTGAAAAATTCGATAAATTATTATTCTGTCTATACAATGAATAGTGATGGAACGAATTGTAATAAAGTTAGATTTTTTGATTGGGATAGGGATTTTGCCACCTCCTCCTCGATGATAAATGTATTAAATAATTTTTCTTATATAGTTAAAGATGATATGACATTTCCAACGGAAGAGATTCCTAATCGGACTGGTCGTTTATGTAGAATTGATATTTTTCAAGGAACAAATCAGTGGGATCATATAGGTTGGTTTGCATCTGTAAAATCTCCAGTTGCGTTTGATATTTTTGGAGATGAGATTTATTTCATCCATAAAGAGAATACGAATTATTCTCTAAAGAAGTATAGGGCTGAAAATGTAAGTGTGATTGACTCTAATACTACCAATAAGACACCTGTTGTTTCTCGTGATGGAGAAAAAATCTATTATCTGGACTATCATGGTAATACGAGGACTGCTGGTATCTTTGCTCTAAATAACAGTCAGCAAACTACTTATAATTATCAAAGTAGCAAAGTTAGCTTGACCAGTCCTAACCAGCAATGCTATTCGTTGGCACTCTCGGCTGATGATCGTAAGATTGCCTATATTGCAGTAGAAAATTCAGTTGGTTACTTATACATGATGAATGTTGATGGTACTGGGAAAACTAAGTTGGCTGATCACGTATCTATAGATGATGCTCCAGCCTGGTTGCCAAACAGCACTGGTATTGTGTACCTCAAGAAAGCAGAACGAGGCTATACTCTCTGTTTATATAGTTTCGAACATAATCTTAGTTTTGAGCTAGCCAAAACTGCATCTGCCGAGTTTGAAGTTATACGAATGTTGAGTGTTCAGTAGTATGGATTTTGGAGGAGATGATCTTCTCTAACATGGTGTAGACAATTAAATGGTGAGAAAGAGCCCCTTGAAGGGGCTCTTTTTGATGGGAGATATGTAGCTAGTCGGAAACGGTAAAAGTTGTATTCTTAAGCTTTTCTTTTAGTCCAGATTTGAAAGATTTTAGGCGGTCAATCTTTTTTATAATTATGAAATATTAGAGAGGGTGGGTGGGGGAAGTTGGAGTTTTTATTGGTAGAGTGGTTATTTGTTTTTGACAATGAGTTAATTTATAATAATATGAAAATTGTGTATAGAAAGCAGGGTACCTAATGGTTGTAGACGAAATATAATAGTAATTGTCATAATGTAATTTGATTTTTGTAGTAAGAGGATTTTTAGTCGTGATGTTTTGCTAATTGACCGTTCAGGGTAATTTGTATGGGACTTTGTTTATACGAAATATCGGACAAGGAAGAGGATTTGGAATATGTGAGTTGGAGAATTTTTGGATATAAGGCTGTTATGTACAATTTTGCTAAGAGGATTTTTGCTTAAAAGAAATTTCCAAGATGGTTTTTCAGTGTTGACTTCAGAATAAAGTCATTTGAAAAATGGCAACAAAAAACCCAAAGTAAAGTATTACTAAGGGTTTATGCAATAGGATTTTAATTATACATCACTTAGAATAGATGAGTTTTCTTTAATCCATTCGGCAAATTCTGGTTTTGTGAGTTGACCGGTTGATAGTTTCATGATTATTTCATAGGTGTTGTTTTCGGGAGCCACAAGTTGATGTTCGTTTCTTTGGAGAAAAATATCTATGGCAACTATTGACCATGACATACTGCTGTCACTATTAAAACGAAGGATAAGTGATCGGAGAGTATTAAAATTATTACTGTTATGGTTAACTGCAGGAGTAATAGAAGATGGGGTCAAGCAAATTCCAGAAAAAGGAACTCCGCAAGGTGGGTTATGCTAAGCTTTGCATAAACCGCCTTATGCAAAGTATACTAATAAAATCTTCATAATACAGAATTATATTGCCATTTACTTTGCATAATATCTGAACCTATTTTAAATTAGATAACTAAGAAAGCAATTCCTGATCTTTATTCCAGTCAGGTAAGATACTGCTATGACGTTTGGTTAAGCATTTTAAAAACTCTAATAGCAGCTTTCAGCGGTTTTATTAGAACTTCAGGCTTACCTGCCTCAGCATTTTCTGTTCAAGTTCCTGAATAGTTCTTTTAACGTTAGCATTTGCATACGATATAACTCCTTAAATGATATTGACAGCTATTTGCTCTTACTATCATTTTGGGATATTATGCAAAGTAAATTGAATGATACTATAGTAACTATAAGGACTTTTACAGCTTACTTTGCATAACAACTTTCTTTGCATAAGGAGGAGTCATAAGTCCTTTATTGGCAAATATTTATTTACATGTTCTTGATATGTACTGGACTCAGCAATTTTCACATTTGGGTAAGATATTTAGATACTGTGATGATTTTGTTATTGTGTGCAGAACACATCACGATGCAGTAAGAGTAATTCAAATAGTAAAAGAGATAATGAAAAAGCTGAAGTTAACACTTCATCCTAAAAAGACAAGATTAGTGCATATGGAAGGAAAAGAGGGTTCCGATTTTCTGGGATTTCATTTTAGAAAACGTAAATCCAAAAAGTCAGGTAAACTGGTTCCATACATTTGGCCTTGTG
This sequence comes from Halanaerobiales bacterium, assembly GCA_030627905.1. Taxonomy (GTDB): domain Bacteria; phylum Bacillota; class Halanaerobiia; order DY22613; family DY22613; genus JAGMES01. The sequence goes on along the minus strand of DAOVRZ010000144.1, from coordinate 2,187 downwards.
AAAAGGCAATGAAACGGATCAGAAAAGAGTTAAAAAAGTTACTTGAGGAGAAGAAATCTAAGAAAATCATTAATGCAGGTAGTACAAGAACTGAATCTGGTTATTCGTGGCTGGAGGAACTATTTTAAAATTGGGAACTTCACAAAGAAGTTTCAGGATTTAGATAGATATCTGCGAAAAAGACTAAAGAAGTTCTTTCTGACGAAAAAACGAGCAACCCAGAGGTCATTTGAAGAATGGCTAAACCATTCAAGATTAGAAAATTTCTATTTGTCAGGAATATGTGTTAATAGAACTCGAATGCCTTAGGAAGAAGATTACAGGAAAGCCGTATGAGGGAAAACTTCATGTACGGTTTGATGTGGCGGGTTTTGGAAACGGGCTTCTGAATTAAGTAAGTACCGCGCCTGAACTCGACCCTACCCAAAATTTTCTTCACAAAAACCGCTCAGAAAACTTCGGATAAGTGCCGAATCTGGTGTTCTGCGAAATGGTGCAAGAGCAAAAATAAAAGATTCAAAACACGAAACATCTATTAAAATAAAAAATTTTTACTTTTGAAAGGAGGTCACATATGCATACAAGAATTCGTAGGGGGGTTTTGATATTCTTTTGGAGTATTATGCTTTTGGCTTTTTTAGCAATTGTATATATTTTCTTTATCAAAGAACCTTCAATTAAGATATTTCCATTAATAGTTTTTGCAATATTTGGACTAACCCTTTATGCTACTCTTAATCTACAGACAACAGTTCTGATGATTAACGATGAAGGAATTATTAGAAAAAAGTTTTTTGATGCAAAAGGATGTACTGGAATGAAATTGATAGAATACTTATAGATCCTGATTATAATGTTAGATTTATTTCAAATTCAAAAATATTGAAGTTAAGTTTAGCCCAGTTTAGAAAGCAAGGAGAATTTTTTGGAAGAATTAATAAATATGCTGAGGAAAAGATTAGCAAGACAATTCATTTTTTTGATGTTACAGAAATTCGTAAAACAAACAGGTTGGTATTGTTAGTTCCTCTTTTAATTGGGATATTCTTATTAATACAAGAGTATTTTATCTTTGTAGGTTTAGTACTTGGACTTATATGTGGCTTGCAGAGAGTAAGTAAATTAATGAACAGACTACATATGAAAGATAAAGTTATAGATAAGCTAGTTTCTTTTATGTTAATATATATAACAACATTTTGGATTGTTAGAATGAATACTGTTCAAGTAGAAAATATTTTGAGGGTAATAATACTTTTGATAGCATGGATGACAGGAACAAAAATAATATACGCTATATTTAAAGGTAAAATTCAAAATAGAATTGAAGAAACAGAACTTACTATTGATGATGGAAAAAGTAATGCTTTAAAAAGTACTTGAGAAATTTCTTGTATGATATTATTTTTATAGATCAATAATACGCACGGAAATCTAATACAAATTTTAAATAGGTTAATTATAATAGTATGTTTATTTTAGATAGTATTGATGTAGTAGAATTTATTAAAATATTCTAAAGGAGTAATTTTAATGTTCTAATGAAGGCACTTCGCAGAACACGTTAGGATTGTATCTGAAATTCAAAAAAAATAAAAGCTATTTATTTCTAGATCAATTTCATAAATTATCTACCTTATCTTCTATTCACCAAAATGAATTTCAGATACAATCTTGTTGAACGAAACCGCTACAGCACTAGACTATGGAATTTGAATAAGTTTTTTAAGCTCTTGAATTTTTCTTTTTACTCATTTTGTAGTTCGTTTATAAGAAAAACACTATAGGATATTGTACTTTTTCTTTCAAAACTACAAAAATACCATGATTTTAAGTATATTTCATTGGTTTTACTTAAAAATGGGCGCACTTAACCTAGGGAGATAACCTATGCCACTAGTTTGGAAGGTAGTATTTCTGACTTTATAATCATTTTTCCTTTCTCACAACATGGACATTTGTTAACATCTTTACCAGTTAGTCTAAACATTAGTTCTTGCCACGTTTCTTTTTCAGTTGTAGTTTCAGAAGGTTGATCATCTACATGTTGATCATCTACATTTAGTAGTTTTCTACATATTTTTAATTTGGTCTTTTTATTTTTATTACTTAGCAGACCATAGTGTCTAATTTTCACAAAACGATTTGGTAAAATATGAAGTAAAAACCTTCGAATAAATTCTACAG
>DAOVRZ010000156.1:0-8218 GCA_030627905.1 Halanaerobiales bacterium | reverse complement strand
TCAATCACATAGGTCTTTTTGTCATACCCATTTTTCTGGTTTTTTATATTTCTTCAGATGTTCATAAGAAATCATTGCAATTCCCAGTTAAATTATTACAAATCACCTGCAAACTCATTATTTATTCCGAGAGACTATTTAGCATTCGATGTATAACATCGACTAATTAATGAAATCAAAGCAATTAATCTATCTTATAGTAGACACCTAAATTCAGTATCCAAAGCTATCTACTTTGAAATTATGTAACCATGTCTACTTCCCTAGAATAACATTAAAGGTTTTCTTTTTATATCAAGCCCAGCCCAATTTCACGTAACATTTTCGCCATATGCGGAGTAGTCCGTTCCGCCAGGATTGTCACGCTGTTTGCGTGGTTTTTGCAACCAGCGTGACAAAGGGCTATTCTGTATATGGCGAAAATGTTCTACGACGTACTAGAGTCCTTACTTGCTGTAAATCTACTTTTATGTATTAACCTTTAACTATAGATTTTACCTTATATCCCATTATTCTTTTCTTTCTTTCGACGTTTATTATTCAAAACCTTCATTAAATTTGTATTTATTTGAAAACTTCTTCCTGATCCACAATAAAAGCGTTAAAAATCCTACAGAATGGACTTTTAACGCTCTATTATAATCAAGTTTCATCACTATTTATTTTTAGAAAATCGGAAAGTTCTTTTCTTAGCTGATTCCATACTTCTCCTAATGGTTGAACTAATTTTTCCATCTCTCCCCAACTCAAGAAAAATGAATATGAATGTCTGTAAAAATGTCTAAAACCAAGGTAATCTGCTAATCTTAATTTTACTTCCTCTGAAATTACTGGCTTTCTATTATCTTGCTCAGCTGCCATTTGTAATAGTAAATTTCTATGCCAATGATTATTATTTGGCGTGAAACCATCTACCTTTTTGGCAATTTGCATAAAAATGTTTTCTACTCCATTATAAAATGAATGTAAAACTGAAGCTAATGCTGTTAATTCTATCAAATCAGGTTCATATTCCTTACTTTTCTCCAATAATTGATTATATGATTCAAACAATTGATCAATTTGACCCATTTCAAATAATACTGCCGATTTCATTTTATCACGCGACATAAATCAACCCACCTTCAGCAATCAAATATTCTGCGAATGGATCTCTTCCATCAAGATTTATCAAATCAACTTTATGATTTAATTCAAGCAATAACTTTCCTAACACGTGAAAAAATCTATCTCGTGGACATCCTTTAACAGCCAAGTCTATATCTGAATCTTCCCTAAAATCTCCTTCTGCTAACGATCCAAAAAGATAAATTTCTGTACATCCTTCATCTTTGAGGATTTCAATAGCTAATTTTATATCCTGAGTATATCTCTCTGGAATTCGACTAAAAATATCTCTCATGTCTCCTCCCCCTTTTAATCATAATAACATACTTACTATTTATTTTACCACATATTATCGTTATATCACAGAGTTATTTTATTTTTTAGTTAATTTTTAAGATATTGCTTTAAACATTTTTTGAAATCTTGACTCTAGTATGTCGAAGAACATTTGGATATACGAAGTTCTACTGTAGCGTAGCGGAGGTAGAATTTGGGTGGAGCGTAGCGGAACCGTATATCCGTTGTTCTGCGAAGTGCCACACAAGCCTTACATAGAAATGATATTTTTGAATCTAGGGTAAATACTTTTCTAAACTATTTTTAAACTCTGCTATCTTCTTGCCATATGTCTCTGAAACTCTATAGGTTTTTATATGTAAACATGGTGAATAGTCAAAAGCAACATCATCAATACTTACTTTAAAAAACTCACCCGTAAAAGCTTCTTTCATAGTATGTGGTACATTGTGATTATTTGTTAAAATTCTACGGAACAGCTGATGGGTATTTTGTCCAAATGTTAATACTAGATCAGGTTTATAGAATACTATTTCCTTAAATAAATGCTCCTTGCATTGTTCAAAAAAGAGTCCCACTTTTTTGGAAGGGGGTTGTTCAAACGAACATTTCACTAAATTAGTAGCATAAATAGTTATCCTATCAAACATATCCGCTCCAAAAATTCCCTTTAACCAACGCTTAAGTTGACTGTTTTCCTCATCAAGCATTAGTACTCGTTTAACTCTCTCTGGTTTTTTATAAATCGTTGGATCCTGCCCTATCAACATTACTTTTAAACTGCCATTTGACACATAATAAGGTTTCACTACTAAAATACATTTCTTTATAGCGTTACATTTTTGATTACAACAATATTTCGGATAACCAAAGGAATATTCTTCCATGATAAATCCCCTCACATTTTATTTTTAAGAATAACTTTCTTGGCATTTCGCTGAACAAATTCGAGATGATCTGTGAATTGGGTACTATAACATAATCAAATTCTTTCAGCTTTTTAAAGACTATCGTAAAGTTAAATTACTTTTTTTGACAATAGCAGTTGGGTTATACTGCTGAATCAATGAGTTAATAATTATTTCTTCTGATTCTGTTGCTTTGGGTCCAATTACAACTTCCATATCCTTTATTTTTTCAGGATCTAGATCTAAATCATATGTATCGAAAGGAAGAGTATTAGACTTTAACCTACTAAATATTTCTTGGTGCTCTTGAGTTGTTGATGCTGCGAGTTCTGTTAGTTTCCACGGACAAATTATAATTCTATACCGCCATTCTTTCTGAAATTGCCATACAGTTCGTTTATACTTTCCTAATGGGGCTAGCATTATAGTTTGCGTTGTAGCTTTTGTCTCCCTATTTATCTCGGTATAAAAAACTTTTGGATTTAGAAGATTTAAATCATCAGTATATTCTATTTGATTGAGAATGTCTTTAAAAGGAGGATTAATAACATAACTATTATTTTTGTAATGGTCTTCAAAATTAATATAACTTTCTATATCTTCGCTGCAATGATATCGACCTTTTTTAATAACATACAGTTTAAAGGGATAAATGGGAAGTCTAATTCTAACTCCTTTCATATCTGGTGTGTACATATGCCATAAAGGAATAGATTCTACCGGATAATCAGTCCAACAACTAACAAAGCAAAAACGACCTAGATCTCCATAATCATTTGTGATAACCTCTTCTAGGTCATCAACTCTATTTAAGCTAGTAAAGCGTATTTTTCGATACTTCAATATCAACGCCAAATTTTCTATACTTGTATAATGATATAAATATTCAATCATAAAAACCCCCTTGAAATTTTCTGAATAATAGGAATAGTCTCATCGCACAGATAGTATTGCTTATATCTGAAAACGATCCAAACTTGATATAATTGAATTTAGTTTTGCCTGTCTTCTTTCGTAATCACAAAATCATTTTGCATTTCGCAGAACAACTTATATCAGTCCTTATTTACCCCTAATCCTTCAACCTCCCTTCATATCTGAACTAAATTTCCAATAGTATTCCACCATCCTAGTTCAATCTACACGCATTCTTATGCGTATTTTGTATATTCCGTTTTTCTCGCTCACTAGAAAAATTTTTATTAATCCATAAAACTCTATAATTATTAATTCTTTACCTCTAAACCCATTACTCCTAAGAATCGTTAAATTACTACTTAATATTTCTACCTTCACCCCTTTAACACCTGCTTCGTGTTGGTAAAAAATTACAAAATTATCGAAATTTAAGTTCACATCATTCGCCCCTACCCAGACACTACCACACCACAGTACATACCTTTCAGCATACGGAAGTTCATCCACTGTCTAACGGTTAAACCCCTCAAACTTAAACTTAAGGGGTTTTGCGTTTTCTGAAGTTTAGTCAATGACATCAGGATCAAGCAGTAAAATTTTACCTGCCAAATAATCTCGTGCATTTCGTAAGCCATACATATTTCCTTCTGTATTGCCCATCGAAACAACATAACCCCAATAGCTTTCTCCTATTTCATCTTTAGAATATTTATTATTATCATTTAAATGTGGCCATTTATGCTGGATAGATCTTTTATTTTAGTTTTCAATCATAAATCTAATGACGGCTCAGACTCTTCATTATCCTCTATGACGATATTTCTTGCTACAGTAGTTTGCAATAATTTGCTGTAATACCTGGGAGGTACCTTCTATTATTTCAAGAATTTTTGCCTCTCTAAAGAAACGTTCTACCGGGTATTCATTATAACAACCGTTTCCACCATGAACCTGAACAGCATTAGTTGTTACACCCATGGCTACTTTAGAAGCAAAATATTTAGCCATAGTGGTTTCAGTTATAGCGTTGTAATCACCGGATTTTCTCAATTCTCCAGCCCGAAGACAAAATGACCGGGCAGCATAGATATCAGTCACCGCATCAGCTATCATTTTCTGGATTAACTGAAATGACCTTATTTTCTTTCCAAATTGAGAACGTTCTCTTGAATAATTAATCATTGCTTCAAGAGCGCCTTGAGCAATAGCAACACCTGCCCAAGCGATACTATAACGGCCATGGTCTAAAGCAGCTGATACCACATAGGTAAACCCTGTTCCTTCCTTACCCAATATATTTTCTTCTGGAACTACAATTTCATCAAATTCAACTTCTGCAATATGGGAACCCCGACCTCCTAATAAACCTTTAATCGGTGTAGTTTTGACCCCTCTTTCACGTTCTACTAAAAAGGCTGTAACTTTTTCATCATTACTTGCTATTACTAGGAAAAAATCAGCTATATCTCCAAAAGAGATCCACTTTTTCTTACCAGTAATAACATAATTATTACCTTCTTTTCTATAGCTTGTCTGTACACTTTTGGCATCAGTACCAACTTCGGGCTCTGTTAAAGCAAAAGCACCAATTTTTTTACCTTTAACCATTAAAGGCAACCATTTATCTTTTTGTTCCTCTGTACCCCATTTTAAAATACTTTCACCTACCAGAGAGTCATGCACCGTTAATAAACCTCTGGTATTACTACAAACTTTCCCTATCTCTTCTGTAAATAACCCATATGTTATAGGGTCTAGCTCTAGACCACCATATTTTGCTGGTATTGTAGCACCTAAATACCCTTTAGCTGCTAACTTATCTATTAAATCCTGGGGTAAGGCCTGATTTTCATCAAACCCTTTAGCATTAGGTCTAATCTCCTCATCTGTGAAAATTCGGATCTCATCAATAATTTTTTGACCTTTTTCACTTAATGATATTTTCAAGTTAATATCTCCTTTCGATTATCTTATAGCTTTTATCTATTATTGTATTTAAAGAATCCTTCACCAGATTTTTTACCCAAAAGACCTGCATCTACCATCTTCTTAAGCAATGGACAACAGCGGAATTTGGAATCTTGATAATTTTCATAAAGCACCTTAAGAGAGTCAACTACTGTATCAAGACCAATCAAATCAGCAGTCTCTAATGGCCCCATCTTATGCCCGTAGCACTCTTTAAAAATTGCATCAACCTGTTTTGCAGTGGCTACCCCATCCTGAATTAGCCAGGCTGCTTCATTCATAAATAGATGAGAAAGACGATTAGCTACGAAGCCTGGAAAATCATTGACTACAATGGCTTTTTTATCAAGTTGACTTAAAAATTCGCTAACTAATTCTATACAATCATAAGTAGTATGATGACCGCGTATAACCTCTACTACAGATTTCATAAATACAGGATTCATGAAATGCATACCCACTACCCGGTCAGGCCGATTTAATAAGCTCCCAATCTTTGTAATAGAAATACAAGAAGTATTAGCACCAAAAGGTACATCTTGGTCACAGATTTGATTCAATTTCTGGTAAACCTCTTTTTTAATTTCCCACTTTTCAGTAACATTTTCTATAATAAAATCACAGTCTTCCACATCTTCAATATTAGTAGTCAAAGTAAGATAGTTTAGAATTTCTTCCTTAGATAACCTGGGAGCAGATTTTTGTAGAAGAGGAGCTAAACGGGTCTTTTCGATAATATCATCTTTAGCCTGCTCTAAAATCTCCTGGTCTACATCAACTAATACTGCCTTTATTCCATGAAGTATTAAATCAATTGCTACCCCTTTTCCCATTGTCCCTGCACCAATTACACCTACGCGCTTAAATTTCATAATCTTTCTCCTTTCAAAAAATAACCATATAATGGCTTTATTCATCATATCAAATAAATCTTTACTTATTTACATTATAAAAGATATGATGTTGTTTTTAAAGAGCTGGGTCAGTTGGCCCAGCTCAACTACTACAGACAATTATTAATAATTTTATTAATCTCATCAGCTAAAGTAGCTACATGAGGTGACTTCATAACTGAAAAATGATTTCCAGGTACTTCTACGATCTCAATTGATTGTTTTATATACTTATTCCATTCCTCTAAATTCTCTCTTTTTTCTTCTGTTGGTTTGAAAAAGTAGGTAGTAGAGTTGATTGGGTTAGATGGTATATATAAGTTTCTAACTCGATGTAGAGTTCTAATAACATTAATATAATAAATTAATTTTTCTATACTATCACGCCCATAACCAGGTATTATTTGTAAAATAGTAGAATACATATTCTCCTTCACTTCTGATTCACTAATAGCATTTTCTTCTGCATAATGAATAGCTTTCTCCCATACTTCTTCAGAGCTTTTTACCTCTTCGAGATAACTTATTAAATTATCTTTTTTAAATAAAGTCTTAACAAATTCTTTTTCAGTATCAGCACTATATTCATATCCTTGTGAAGTAGATATATGTATTAAAAGAGTATCGATCATCAACAGTAATGGAACCTCATCCCCTATTGTTTCTAGTTGTCTAGCTAACTCAAAGGCCAGTGTACCACCTAAACTCCAACCAGCAATATAGTAGGGACCATTTTTCTGTACAGTTTTAATCTTATTAATATAGTTTTTACACATCTTATCTATACTAATATTTTCAGGGCCATATTGGCTCAACCCATCAAACTCTATCCCGTACACACTCCCATCAAATTTTAATTGATCAGTTAGTTCAACGTAACTTCCAGTCTCACCACTTCCATCATGTACAAAGAAAATATTTTTCTTCTGATTAGAGCCTGATCTTAGTAACATCAAATTATTATCATCAAATGAACTAACTCTATCTGAAGAATCTAAAAGTGCTTTTGAAAGTCCTTTGATAGTTGGATCGTTAAATATCTCTGTTAGTGCCAGCACTTTATTTAATTTTCTGTTAATCTCTTTTATTAATAAGATTGCCTTTAAAGAATGTCCACCTATATTAAAGAAATTATCATTTATACTTATTTTATATACACCCAATACTTCTTTCCATATTTCCGATAATTCTTCTTCAATTTGATTTCGTGGTTTCTCAAAATCTGTATCGGAACCGATTCTATCTTCTATTTCATTCAAAACTTTACGATCTACTTTACCGCTTTTGTTAAGGGGGAATTCATCCAACTGTACAAAATAAGATGGTATCATATAGTTAGGTAATTCATCTGATAAGAATTTTCTGAGCTCTGATAATGACATATTCTTTTCTGCAACTATATATCCTACCAAATATTTATTTCCATCTGCATCTTCTTTCGCTAATACTATTGAATCTTTTATATATTTATTATTTAGAAGTTTATTTTCAATTTCCCCTAACTCTATTCTAAAGCCCCTTATTTTTACCTGTAAATCTACTCTTCCTAAAAATTCAATATTTCCATCTGGAAGAAATCTAGCCAGATCTCCTGTTCGGTACATTTTACCTTCCCCAAAGGGGTTGTCCACAAATTTTTCTACGGTTAAATCTGGTCGTTTCAGATATCCTCTTGCTAAACCCTCTCCAGCTATGCAAAGCTCACCAGGGGCTCCGATTGGTTGTAAGTTATCATGATTGTCTAGTATATAGATTTGAGTATTTTCTATAGGTGTACCTATCTGAATTGAGCTATATCTATGAAGACCATCTGCTTTCCAGTAACTTGCTATAACTGTGGCTTCTGTTGGTCCATATAGATTTATATAGTTAGATCTACCACTACATTTATCAACTAATTCTTGTTTCGATTCAGCACCTCCAGTGATAAATAACCTTACTGTTTTTATGCTGTCATAATTTAGACCCATTGCATATGTTGGCATCAAAGAAGCTATTGTTATTTCATTTTCATTTAAGAAGTTTTCAAATTCACTATAATTTCCTATTACATTTTTAGCTACCACATACAATGATGCGCCATGAAGTACAGCTGAAAATATCTCCTGAACTGATGCATCAAAAGAT